>DASTVU010000414.1:0-3857 GCA_035758935.1 Pyrinomonadaceae bacterium
TGCAGGATGTGCGTGAGACTGTAAGGATCGAGCAACTGCTGCGACGTATTCGAGCTACACCAATCACCAATCCAGATCGCGAAAGTTCCACACGAACAAATAAGGCTCCGGCCCTCGAAGCGCAGCAACACGATCATCGCCACGAGGACCAGCCCCGCAGCGATACCAACAGTTAACCCGCCTTTGCGCCTTTGTGAGTCTATTTTCTTTGTCGCTCTAGTTCTTTTTGGAAGGCTTTCTCGTTGTCTTCGATATAACGTTTGTAACCGCCAGGATCGATAAAGGGATTTTGCTTTGCGCCCTGCTCGACAAGCTTCGACTTCGTGGTCAAATCGAAGAAATTTCCGTGCGGTCCAAGAAATACATCGCAGGGCAAGCTCTTTAGTATCTGAAATGTTCGCTCGTAGTCTGCGACGATTCCCGGATAGTTAGGATTGTCGACGAGTTTGTAACCCGGAGCAGAAGTGCTGCCCACGAAGACGACGTTGTATCCCTTGTCGCCTTCGTTCACAATCATGGTCCAGGTCGTATTCCCCTTCGTGTGACCCGGCGTCAGCCGAGCCACCATCGTGATTCCGCCCAACTCCACCTTATCGCCATCTCGCAAAATGCGGTCTGCTGTCACTGGTTCGTAAGCGAACCTGTCGCCGAAATTTGGATCGCCTTTACCACCTGCGGCGAGAAGCGCCGCATCCGCCTCACTCGTCATCAACTTTGCGCCGGTCAATCGTTTCAACAACGCCAGTCCACCCGCATGATCGTAGTGCGCGTGGCTGTTAATCAGAATCTTCACATCCTCTAGACGAAATCCAAGCTGCACAACGTTCTTCTGAATCTGCGGTACTGTTTCAACTAAGCCACTGTCGAGAAGGATGTGACCTTGGGGAGTGACGATCAAATACGAAGTAACATCAGAAGCGCCAACGTAGTAGAGATTTCCGGCAATGCGAAACGGCTTGACCGGCTGATTCCACGACCGACTCGTGTCATCTGCCTGGGCGCAGCTGCTTGCCGGAATTAACAGGATAACGATCAAAACACCAATCCACGACCGTGCAGAACGATTTTGTGCTTCTTGTGCTTTTTTGTGGCTATTCAATTTTTTTGCTTTGAATTCTGATTTTAGGGCGACTGCGTGAGGAAGTCTTCGATCAAGCGACGGTCGTTCTCTTCTTTGATTCTGGTGAACAACCTGGTCCCAAGCTTTCTGATCGTCGCCGGCTTATCGAACGGCAACTGCTCGTACATCTGCCCACCGCTGAAATGACATGGCATGCATTTCGATTGAAAGATCGGTTTTAACTGCGTATCGAAATCGACTCGCGCTTTGGTGGCTGAGGATGTCGAGGCAGAAGCGACAACTTCGGGCCTTCGAGCAGACTTAACCGTACCGCCCGACTCAATCAGCAACAGTCCCATTCCAATCAAAACCAAAACCGAACGCATGCCCGCAATCATACGCCTCAGCGTCGCCACAAAGAAGCACAAACTACTAGCGGTTATGAAAAAAGGTATTGGTAGCCCATACAGGACACTCGTCGCTGGCCACCTGCAAGCCATTCCTCACACAGCGAATAAACTCGTTGCGCAGTGCTCGCCGTTTCTAGTATCAGTTTGGCCTTACGCCGATTTCTTGATCTCGAGCAGCATCTGCGCCGGCGCAAGATCCTTCTTTAATTTGATGACGAATCGAACGCCACGGCCTTCTGGGTACTGAGGCGATTCGCGTACCTGCTTCTTGACCGCATTCGGGAGCTTGGACTTCAGCGCAGTTTCCACGGCTTTCGCACCCAACACGAATGCAACGCCCAGGTAGTTCTCGTGTGGACCGAGAAAGCAGATGTTACGCTTGCCTTGAAACAGCTTGAGGCTCCAGCCTAGCTTGGCGCCGTAATACTTCCACTCCGGTCGCAGGTCGGCATTCATTTCGAGAAACGCTTCGAGCGCGGCGTAGCTTTTCCCCATCATGCTACGCAGTTCGGCCTGGGTTGGCTCCGGCGGTATGATTTTGCTTGGCATCTCAGTAGATCCTGAAGTTGGCAACTCACGCGCAGCTCAGTCGTGAACGCTATGAGCGAGCGAGTGGAAAATGGTGTTGCGGTACAAAACAAGAGTACCTGAAGAGTAATTGATATAAGCCGGGCAAGTTTCGTGACTATTTACGCACTTGCAGTTACTAACACAGCTTGGCAAAAGAAAAGGCCGCTGGAGTTAAATCTAGCGACCTTCGCGTCAACTTTGGTAGCGCATACGGGACTCGAACCCGTGGTCTCTGCCTTGAGAGGGCAGCGTGTTAGCCGACTACACCAATGCGCCGCAGCGGACTCGCATTATAGGTTTGCGGTGGCGCGATTCGCAAGCTTTCACTAGCTTTGGTTGGGCATCAGTTTGAAATACGCCAAAGGCGTTGGCTAATTTCAGCCCGGGGTTGGAGCGAAGCGACAACCCTGGGATCGGATCAGCGCAACTCGTACAACCCTGAAAGGGTTCCTTTCAATTGAAACCCTTTCAGGGTTTGGTCACGATTTTGAATTTTTCCCCAGGGTTCTCGCGAACGCTCGAACCCTGGGCTGAAATTAGCGAAGGCCTTCGGCGTAAATTCAAACTGATACCCTACCCTAGCCTTTCAGCTTGCTGGTGATGAAACCGGTTAACAGGCCAACTAGTGACAATCCAAGCGGCAAAATGACAAAGGATGCTCCGACGTCCTTTAACATGATTGGCCAGACCTTCGCCGGTTCTCGCATCAGCCAACTCCCATAAGTTTTCACGTTCAAAACGGTGACCATGAGAAAGAAACCTGCACCGATGCTGCCCGCAATCAATGCGCCTCGGGTGGCATTCGCTCGCGCCAGTCCGACGACTATACCCGCCAAGGCAGCACAGAACGAGGCCACGACTGTAACCATGAATGCAATGAACCGTGCCCATCCATTTTTATCAGGGATCATCGGTCCTGGGTACGCGGGGTCGTAAGTGAGTCGCAACAAATACAGCGTTATGGCCCCGACTATCCAGCCGTAGCCTATTCCGATTAGGAAGCCCACTATTGCTCTCACAATTTTCATCACGCCATGCCGGATGCTACCTCTAAATTTGCTATACTGCACGCGCTTCGACGCTAGCTGATCCCCACGAACGTTAACTTTACTCGTCTATGCCAGAATCCGAAGTTGTTGGCGGCCACAAAGCGCGAGAACTTCACCTCCCATTTTCTTCCCTTTCCTGCAAACGGAGCACGCTATGAAGATCGTTGTGTTGCGGGAGACACAGGAGGGCGAGGCGCGCGTTGCGCTTATGCCTGAATCTATCAAGAAGCTCGTCGCGCTCGGCGCGATGGTCCAGGTCGAGAGTGGCGCCGGGCTAAGTGCCGCTCGCACAGATGACGAGTATCGCGAAGCCGGCGCCGAAATAAGTTCCGACAGAGAAGCCCTGCTGGCTGAGACAGACGTACTCGCGGCTGTAAACCGACCCTCCGCAAACGATTTTGCACGTCTCAAGAAAGGTGCCGTGGTGATCGGCTTTCTGCGGCCGCTCGACGAACCCGCCGAGTTACTGCCCGCGGTCGACCGTGGCATCACGACTTTTTCAGTCGAACTAATTCCACGAATCACACGTGCACAGGCGATGGACGCGCTTTCGTCGATGGCGACTGTTGCGGGTTACAAAGCAGTTCTGATCGGTGCAGCTCACATCCCGCGCATGTTTCCGTTGTTAATGACTGCCGCCGGCACTGTTCCGCCTGCGCGCGTCCTCGTACTCGGCGCTGGAGTCGCAGGACTACAGGCGATCGCGACAGCACGACGTCTGGGCGCCGTCGTCGAAGGTTACGATGTGCGTGCCGCCGCTGGTGAACA
>DASTVU010000415.1:0-8229 GCA_035758935.1 Pyrinomonadaceae bacterium
CGAGCAAACTCGCAACAAGAAATACAACCACCCGCACACGCCCCACTTCAACTCCGAGATCGAATGCGTCACGTTCACCAAGCATCAGCAGATTCAACGAACGCGCGTGGAGCGTGAGCGCGAGCGCACCCAGGATTGCGATCGTGATGGCAACCGGGAGCAGCGCCTTGCTTGTTCCCGACAGGTCGCCAAGTAGCCAAAAAGTGAATGATCGAATTCTCGTCGCATCCATCAGTGTGGTTACAAAAACGATCGCGGATGACAGAAATGTCGTCACAATCACGCCTGCAAGTATCAAACGTTCAGGCGTCGCGCCGGCGCGGCCGCGTGCCAGTCGATAGACGGCAAAAGTCGCAGCAAGCGCTCCGGAAAACGCCAGCAACGGCCGGACCCATTCCACAGCGCCGAAGAAAATCAAAGCGATCATTGTTCCTACCGCCGCGCCGTTTGAGATGCCGAGCAGGTAAGGTTCGGCGAGTGGGTTTCGCAAGAGGGCCTGGTATCCTGCACCGGCAGTTGCCAACGAACCACCGACCGCAGCAGCGAGCAAAATTCTCGGTAATCGTATTTGGAATAGGATGTCGAACTGATCCGGTGTCAAGCCGCAGGCGGTCGTGCCGAGGGATGCGAGCGCGCATAAAGAATCGCGCGCTGGGAGTTTTTCACTCCCGATTAAGGACAGCGAGATGATCGTAAGAAGGAGCGCACCTGCAAGCAGTGCGCATGAAATCAAAGTCTTGCGGAGCGTGACCCGGTTCATTTGAAGGCGTCGGGATGGAGAGCTCGGGCCATTGCTTCGAGCCCGTCGATCGCTCGTGGTCCGGGGCGCGTGAGGTAATCGTCGTTAATCTTGTACACGCGGCCCTGGAGCACTGCTGGTGATTGGCGCAGGGCTTCGGTGACGTCTGAGTTGGCTGAACCCATTGAGCCACCTGTCGGCAAAATGATTGCTTCCGGTCTGGCAGCCAGTGCGGACTCGTTGCTGTACTTCGGCCATGCTCCCGGAACATCAGCAGTAACCGACGTGATGCCGGCCCTTCGCATGAGATCAGTGACAAAAGCGTCGTGACCAGCTGTGTAGAGTGGTTCACCGGAGACCTGGTAGAAAACGCGCACCGGCTGTTTTCCTTTGACAGCTTGTTCTACCACACTCGTTCGTTCACGCAGCTTTTGCACCAGCTGATCCGATTGTTCTTTCTGGCCCAACATTTCTCCAATCTGCTGGATCGATCTGAAAACGCCTTCCAGGTCGTGTGGATCAGTGACAAATGCGGCGATGTTCTGGTTTTGAAGTTGTTGTGTGAATACTTCGAGTTGCGACGAAGTCGAGATCAACACAACTTGAGGTTTCAACGCGATGATTCGTTCAAGACTCGGATGTAGTGTGTCACCAATTTCAGCAACAGCTTTCGCTTCCGGCGGATAGTCACAATAACTCGTTCGTCCAACAAGCCTGTCCCCCGCGCCAACAGCAAAAACAATCTCGGTGAGATTCGGAGCAAGAGAAACAACTCTCGTAACTCTCGCCGGCAACGAGACACGTCGCCCAGCATCGTCCGTCAACGTGCGCGTTACTGGACCATCGAGTGCTTGTTGTGCGCCGGAGTTACAGGCAAACGAGATCGTCAGCAAAAGCCACACGATTATCAATGCTCTTCGCGACATAGCAGAACAGGTTGCCACAAAAAGGCATAAAAAGCACATAAAGGAGATGAACTCTTCCTTATGTGCTTTTTGTGCCTTTTTGTGGCTACTGATAAGATGCGTGGCGATGATTAAAACTGTCGAATGGACGAAGGATGGCGTACGCATGCTGGACCAGCGGCTGCTGCCATCCGAAGAAACTTACCTGATGCTGCGTTCCTACGACGAGGTGGCAGAAGCCATCCGCAAGATGGTAATTCGCGGCGCACCCGCAATCGGAGTGGCGGCAGCAATGGGAATCGCACTCGGCGCCAGCCAGTCGGTCGGAACTTCCGTGGCCGATCTGGATGACGACTTGCAGTACATCTGCGACGTAATGGGCAAGACGCGTCCGACCGCAGTGAACCTCTTTTGGGCCATCGAGCGAATGCGCGCGACGTTTCAGAAAAACAAACACCTGAACGACGTCGAACAGGTGAAGAAAACGCTCGTCGCCGAAGCACTTGCCATCTTTGAAGAAGACATCACCGCAAACCGTGCCATTGGTCACCATGGTGAACCACTGATTCCGGACGGCGCCACCGTGCTCACACACTGTAACGCCGGCGCCCTCGCGACTGCGGGTGATTACGGCACTGCTCTCGGAGTTATTCGCGGCGCACGCGATGCGGGAAAGAAGGTCGCGGTGATCGCCGACGAGACACGCCCGTTCCTTCAAGGTCTACGACTAACCGCATGGGAACTGGCGAAGGACGACATTCCTGTCACCGTAATCACTGACAACATGGCTGGCCACATAATGAAGAGCGGGAAGGTTGACGCAGTAGTGGTCGGCGCAGATCGCATCGCCGCCAACGGTGACACAGCGAATAAAATCGGAACTTACATGGTCGCGGTCCTCGCGCGCGAACACGGGGTCCCGTTTTACGTGGCTGCGCCACTAACGACACTCGATCTATCGCTTACTTCAGGCGAGCAGATACCGATCGAAGAGCGGGATTCGATGGAAATAACGCACATTCGCGAACATCAACTCGGGCCCGACGGCGTCAACGTTCACAACCCCGCGTTTGACGTGACACCACATCAATTCATCACTGCCATCATTACTGATAAGGGAGTGGCGCGTCCGCCCTACGTGAAGAGTCTGAAGAAATTATTTGAGCCGGAGAACACGGACTGAATCCGTAACCAATCCGCGTTCATCCGCGGCTAAACCTGCTGGATTTCCACCAGTCGATAGTTCGCTGGAGCCCCTCGCGTAAATCTACTTTCGACTCATATCCAAGAAACTGCTTCGCCAGCGAAATATCCGCGAGACTGTGACGCACATCCCCGACGCGCGGCTCGCGATACTCAGCCGTGACGTCCTGCTTTCCAGTCAGTTCCTGAAGCTCCGTCAAAAGCTGATTCAACGTAATCCGCTCACCATTCGCGACGTTTATGACTTTACCGGACGCTTCTTTCGCCGAAGCCGCTTTCAAATTTGCCGAGACGACGTTGTCTATATAAGTAAAGTCGCGCGACTGCTCCCCGTCCCCGTAGATTACCGGCCGCTCATTCGACAACAGCGCACTGATGAATCGGGAAACAACACCTGAATACTGCGAGCCCGGATCCTGTCGTGGTCCAAAAACGTTGAAGTAACGCAGCGAAACCGTCTCCAACCCGTAGACACGCGTAAACACCTGGCAGTAATACTCACCTACAAGCTTAGCCACTGCATAAGGAGACAGCGGATCGGGCAACATCTGTTCAGCTTTTGGCAACGTGGGCTGATCGCCGTATGCCGAACTCGACGCAGCGTAAACAACTCGCCTCACCTTCCTATCACGCGCCGCAACCAGAAGTGAAAACGTGCCATCAACCGATGCAATGTGAGTCTGGCGCGGAGCCTCGACTGAGCGCGGCACGGATGGAATCGCCGCTTCGTGAAAAACTACTTCGACGTCTTCGAGGACCTTATTCAGCAGTTGCTCGTCGGCCACACTGCCCTGGATGAAATCGAGATCCCCACCAATCTCGTCGATGTTTTCACGGTGACCAGTCGATAGATCGTCGAGTACGCGAACACGCGCGCCATCCGCCATCAGTGCCGCAGCAATGTGGGAACCGATGAAGCCTGCACCGCCGGTTACGAGAGCAATTCCTGTTAGTGGCATCCTGTTTTGCCTTTACCTGCCAACACCAACATATTCAAAGCCGAACTCTCGCATGTCGTCGGGATCATAAATGTTTCGCAAATCGGCGATCTTGGGTGTCGTCATCAGATCGCGGACCCGGATCATGTCGAGCGCACGAAACTGATTCCACTCAGTAACGAAGACGAGTGCATCCGCGCCTTTCACTGCGGTGTATTCGTCGTCAGCATAAGCAATCTCGGGCAGCAACTTCATTGCTTCGTGCTTTGCCACTGGATCGTAAGCGGTTATCTTTGCGCCCTCTTCAAGCAGGCTGCGAATGATTCCGAGCGCCGGAGCTTCGCGCATGTCGTCAGTTTCCGGCTTAAAAGCTAGCCCGAGCACAGCGATAGTCTTACCCTGAAGCGGACCAACCAGCTCGCGTATCTTTGCGAGCATCTTCTCGCCCTGGCGCTGATTGACTTCGATGACTGCGTCGACGATCAACGATGCGGAGTCGAATTGTCGAGCAACTGTGGCAAGGGCTCTTGTGTCCTTCGGAAAGCATGAGCCACCGAAACCCGGGCCCGGATGTAGAAACTTACTTCCGATTCTCTTATCCATGCCGATACCACGCGCCACGTCGTGGACGTCGCAACCAATCTTGTCACACAGATTCGCAATCTCGTTGATGAACGAAACTTTCGTTGCGAGAAAGGCATTCGCGGCATACTTCGTGAGCTCTGCAGCTTCGAGTGACGTAATCACAAACGGCGCTTCAATCAGGTAGAGCGGGCGGTACAGATCCTTCATGATCGCGATCGCCTCTTCGTCGCGACTGCCAATTACAACTCGATCGGGACGCATAAAGTCGTTGATTGCGGCGCCCTCTCTGAGAAACTCCGGATTGGAGACGACACCAAAGTTTGCGCGAGTCTTTTTCCGTTCATTGATCAAACTGCGAATGCGTTCGCCTGTCCCGATGGGCACAGTCGACTTCGTCACGATCACTTTGTAGCCATTCATGAAGTCGGCAATGGAGAGAGCCGCAGCCTCAACAAAACTCATATCCGGAGAACCGTCTGGTTTTGGAGGTGTGCCTACAGCGAGAAAGATGACGAGGGCTTGTTCTACAGCCTGGCGAACGTCTGTGGTGAATCTGAGGCGTCCGGCCTGAGTGTTCTTTAAGACGAGTTGTTCGAGACCGGGCTCATAGATCGGCATTACACCTTTGAGTAATCGCTCGATCTTATCTTCATCAACGTCGACGCAGGTTACGTCGACACCAAACTCAGCGAAGCACGCGCCGGTTACAAGTCCAACATAACCGGTACCAATAACAGCAATATGCATTTAACTCTTTCCTGGGCTTTGTACTTGGTGATTTGTACTTTGTACTTGGTGCTTTGTTCTTGGACGGCTCACAAAGTACAAAGAACAAAGTACGAAGAACAACCTCTCCAGACATTCAAAACCTTGCGGGTCACGCGTGTGAATTCGCGTGACCCGCAAGGTGAATTTAGCTGACCGTAGCGCTGGTTCCCAGTGCCACAGTGTTTTTACTCAAGCCGAACGAGCTTACCAGCGAGCTTACTTGGTCGGGCTGACTACGGTAACGCTGCCGCCAAAGTTAAGGTCGTTGTTGTGGAACGCGGCGTAAAGAACACCAGCCACGGCGCCACCGACGGCCAGCAGCAACACTGCCAACGCGCCACCGCTCATATCATCGTCATCGTCGTCAGTCTGCGGATTCGGCGTTCCAGCGGTTGCGCTCTCGCCAGCAGCGATCTGCTTCGAGGTGCCACCAGTCTTGAACTGCGCGAGACCGGAAAGGGTTGTGACTGAAGTGCGTCCACGTGAAGCACTGACACTGAACGTTGTGGCCTGGCTGCCATCGACAACAACCGTACCATCTTTGGTTGTCAGGTTAACTGTGGTTCCAGTCACCGTTGACACTTGAGCACTTCCAGTTTCGAGCATTGCAGTAATGCTGTTCTCCGCAAAGCTCAGGCGAAGGTTGCTATTGGGTGCGAGTTCAACCCGACCGACCTTGCTGATGCTTACTGAAGCGCTGCTTTGAGCCGCGGTGCTAATCGTTGAATCAGTGAAAATCGTGCCACCGGAAATCACTTTCTGGCCATTCACTGTGACTTGTCCGGACACCGAAAGCTCGCCTGACGCTTTCGCACCTGGCGCAGCCAACACTACCATTGAGTAAACACTCAAAACGGCAACCGCCACCAAGGTCGCGATGGACTTGCGGCTCCAAGTTTTGCTGATCATTAACTTTCCTCCCGTATAGTGAAACACAAAGGTCTTAATTGCGTACCGCGACGGCCGAACAGTCGTGGGAAAACAATGAGTTGTTAGTAACCGTGCTAAGCCCGTTTAATGCTTGGGATTTATGGCCTCTAGGCCACCAACATTGGATTTATTACACTAATACAAGCCCTCTGTCAACAATCATTTGGCTTAACTTTGCCACAAAACTGTGTCGGTGTTCACGGGCGAGTGAGTGTGTAAGTTTGGGACAGCATGGTCCGGCCCCTATGGTCGACGAATGGCGGACGATTTCTCGGTCAGCTCGGCCTGCTCGTATGGGTCCAGACGGGCGAACAAATAAAAGTTGCCACCGGTCGTCCGGACTGCCCCGAGGAATCGAAAGGTATTTCGCAGAACATCACCAACCTTAAGGCTAGCCGCCTGGGGCGGGTTTGAACCGAACAACAGCCTCATCTCGTCTGCGGAAACAGCCTCCAGCTCAGGCAGGTAATCATTGTGAGTTTCCCGCGCGAGACGAATTGCCATCTGTCGTAAAGCCTTTATCCGGTTGGAGTTATGCCGGTAATACGTGGAGCTTACCTCCCGGCGACTGACACGATCGTCCACTACCTCCTGCTCATTTTTCAGGTACCCAAGATAGGCACGGACCACCGGACCAAACTCGTCGTCTGAGCGCTGAAAACTCGGATTTGCGTGAATCGGCGTGAGTGTGCAGAAGGCTACCAGTAGAACAGCGGAAAATCTTCCCTTGATACTTGCCATGGTTTTGCTCCTGGCGGGAGGCAATCCTGTATTTTTATTGTGACTGCCGAATTATACCAGCATCAGGATTAACTAAATTGCGCCCGTCTTTCGGCAATGTTACATTGATCTTCGTTTTCCGTTAAGCGGCATGTCTTCTCCTGAGCCTCAAACATCTCCATCTGTTATGAATGTTGCGCTCGGAGTCTGTGGTGGTATTGCGGCCTATAAGGCAGTCGAGGTTCTCCGTGGACTGCAAAAGGCAGGTTGTAATGTCCGAGTCGCAATGACTAAGCGGGCCTGTGAGTTTGTGCAGCCCCTCACGTTTCGCGCACTCTCCGGCCATCATGTCGTTGTTGACGATTACGCACCGGATAATCCTGACCCGATCGCTCACATCACGTTTTCCCAAACACTCGATCTTCTGATTGTCGCGCCGGCGACCGCAAACATCATTGCTAAATTTGCGAACGGTGTCGCTGATGATTTTCTCAGTTCCACTTATCTCGCCTGCACTGCTCCGGTGTTGATTGCGCCTGCAATGAATACGACGATGTTGGAGCATCCAGCAACGCAACGAAATCTCGAGCGGCTTCGAGCAGACGGAGTGCATTTTGTCGCACCCGACGCCGGCGAGATGGCGTGTGGCACGATTGGACCAGGACGCTTGAGTGAACCGGATCGGATTGTTGCCGCCGCACTCGAGATTCTTGGCGCGTCCAGATCAGCAGCGGCGAAAGATCTGAGCGGTGAGCGACTTCTGATTACCGTCGGCGCAACGCGTGAAGAAATCGATCCGGTGCGATTCATTTCAAACAGGTCTTCGGGAAGAATGGGATTCGCACTCGCTGAGGCCGCGTTGAAGCGGGGTGCGGAAGTGACTGTCGTCGCAGGTGTGACGACGGCCGAAGTTCCGCAAGGCGTCAGGATCGTAAACGCATTATCGGCAGACGAGATGTCAGAGGCGGTTGCACGTGAGAGTGCTGGCGCGTCAGTTTTTATCGGCGCCGCAGCAATCGCAGATTATCGTCCGGCGCAACGAGCAGAACAGAAGATCAAAAAATCTGAGGACTCGATCACGTTGACTCTGGAGCGTACACCGGATGTGCTGACTCAGGTTGCGGCTGCACGTGCGAATGGAATGTTGGTGATCGGATTTGCGGCAGAGACGGAGAATGTTGTCGAGAACGCGAGAGAAAAACTGCGTGCAAAAAAATTGGATGCGATTATTGCAAATGATGTAACGCGACAGGATTCGGGTTTCGATTCGGCGACGAATGCGATTACGATCATCACGAAAGATAATAATCCTATTGCATTGCCAACGTTGTCGAAACGCGAAGCTGCGGATCGCATTCTCGATGTTATAGTGCAGCTGCGGTCCCATTGAGCTGGGCGTCAACTTGCATTTTTGTAGGGGCGGCCCTCCGTGGCCGCCCTC
>DASTVU010000416.1:0-10315 GCA_035758935.1 Pyrinomonadaceae bacterium
GTTGGGATGAAGCGCGAGCCAACGGCGGCAGAGGCTCGATGGCAACGCCTCACCGGTCAGCACGAGCAGCTTCAGTGTAGACCAACTGAACTGCGACTCTTCCGTCGTCGCTTCTTCGAGGTCAAGCAGCGCGCGGAGGACCGATGGAACAATCTCGAGTACGGTGATGCCCTGGCGTTCAACCAAATCGTGCAACGCCGGCGGATCGCGCCGGTATTCGTCAGCGACGATGTGAACTGAACCACCGACGAGTAGCGCGGCAAGCGCCTGCCAGACAAAAATGTCGAACGACTGCGGCGCCGTTTGCGCAACGACGCTTTGCTGATCCAGCTTCAGGTCATCGATCTTGAGAAACAAGTGATTCATCATTCCCTGTTGCTCGATCATCGCGCCCTTCTGCGCACCCGTAGACCCCGACGTGTAAATGATATAGCTCAGGTTGCGCGGTGAAGAGACTGAGGGCAGCGACTCACCGGAGTAGTTCTTTGCAAGCAGGTCTTCGATCGGGAGAAACGCCGGCGGATTATCCGAAGTCATCAAATCCACGGCTTCAAGCAGGTTTGGAATACAGTCACCTGCGACAAGCACGAGGGCGATGTCGCCCTGACTCAACGAGTGCGCCAGTCGCTTATCGGGTGCAGTCGGATCGAGTGGCAGGCACGCCGCGCCAGCCTTGAACGTCGCCAACATCGTCGTTAAGAAGTCAGTTCCACGATGGGCCAACAGACCCACGATCGACTCAGGGCCGATTCCGCGCGAGCGAAGATGCTGCGCCAGACCATTGGCCCTGTCGTTCAAGGCTTCGTAAGTCAAAGATCGGCCATCCGCGAAAACCGCGATACTGTCCGGAGTTTTCTCAACCTGCTGCTCAAACAACTCCGAAAAACTCTGCTGATGCGGATAAGGCCGGTCGGTGTTATTGAAATCTTCAACCAGTTGCTTCCGCTCCGCCGCAGTTACCAGTTCCACTCGCCGCAACTGTTGCGCGCGATCCTCAAGAAAACTATCCACCACGCTAACGAAGTGATTGAAGATCTGACCCTGATGGTATTCGTCGAACACGTCGCAATGAGCGTCGATCTCGACGATCAGATCGTTTTCTCCTCCCGCACGAAGTTTGAATGAGAGACTCTCCTTCCCTTCCTGCGAGCGCACAAACTCGTGCACGACCGGAACGCCGTTGAACTCATACAGCGCCGGCATGTTCACATAGTTGAAAACGAGATCGTAGGCCTCATCCAGCGCAGTGTTTCCGACCGGATACTCGCTGTGCCTCAGCATGCGTACGAATTCGCCCTGCACTTTTCTGATCAACGTCAGGAAGGTTTCGTCATCGTCGATCACAAGCCTCATCGGCAGGATGTTCATGAAGAGACCGATAACGTCATCTTTTTTCGAGCGCCGGTTATGGAAAGGCACGCCGATGGAAAGCTTTCGGATGCCGCTGACGCGATGTATGTAAGTTGCGAAGATGGCAGTCAAGACTGCAAAGAGCGAAGCATCAGGCGACAGCATAAAGATCTGCTTGTCGCGCGCTGCATCGTTGAGCATGCGGGTGCGACTCGAATCAATAAACTCAGTGATCCGGATGATGCGGTTGGAAGGTTTAGAAGCAGGCTTGCCGTAGAACGCGATCGGCTCGATCGGGTCAGCCACTTTTTCCTGCCAAAACGCCTCAGCTTGCTGGGCGCGAGGCGAACTCAAATATTCCTGCTCGCGACGCACAGATTGATGGAACGAAGGCAACGGTTTCGCTTCTTCGAGCCGGCCATCGAGCGAGAGCCGGTAGTAATCCTGAATCAGACGTTCCGTTAGCATCACTGATGAGGCATCCGCAATCATGTGATGAAGGTTCATGTAAAACGCACTCGAGTTCTCTCCCAACTTTGCCAGGGCGAAGCGCGCCAAAGACTTCTCCAGATCGAAGGTTGCCTGGCAGTCTTCGCGGGCCCATTGTTTGAAGGCCGCTGCCGGATCGACGGCAGAAGTGAAGTCGAAATGCTCGAGGCCGGAGTCATGCTGCGCTAGCACATGTTGATAAGGAATTCCTTCTTTCTCGCGAATGATCGTGCGGAAGGCATCGACGTTCTGAGTCAGTTTGGCAATCGCGCGGGTGAAGTGGTCGCGATCTACCAGCATCGGAAAGATCCAGTAGCCGCTCTGGTTATAGATCGGCTGATCCGGGAAGAGTTTCTCCCACGTCCAAATTCGCGCCTGTAATTTCGTCAGAGCTAAGCCATGTCCGTTGCCGTTGGTGGCCGAGAGTTTCGGTTCAAAAGTTTCGGTGACGGTTATCGGCTCATTTAATTGCGTCGGTAACACTGAGAGTGGACGATCAGAATCGGCGAGCACTGCGGACACGAGCGTCTCGAAGTAACCCATCCACTTTTGAATAGTAGACGCCTCAAACAATTGCGGATTGTAGTTCCACTGGACGATTGTCTGGTCTGCCTTTTCATTAATGTCCAGGGTGAGATCGAATAGTGGAGCGGGCGTAGGATTCGCTTCGGTTCTGACTTTGATTCCGTTGAAGTCCATCTCGTCAGCGCCACGATCGAGATTGAACTTCACTGACACCGGCGACATGCGATCGCGTGGCAACGAGATGTTTGCGAGACGCAACAACTTAGCTGGCGAAATATCCTGATGCTCGTATGCCCCCCACATCAATTCTTTCACGCTGGAAAGAAATTCACTGAACGTCGGATCACCGACGATCTGACTTTGCAAGGGCAATCCGTTCAGACGAAACCCCATCAATTCCTTGCGCTTTACTCCATCGCGATCCGCAGTAGTGATTCCAACCAGCAACTCACGCTGGCCGGTCAACTTGTGTAACAGCACCTTGAAAACCGTCAGCATCATCAGAAAAGCAGTGCAACGTCTTGCGCGGCACCACTGCTGAAGCTGGTGTGTGATCTCCGGTCCGAGATACCCGGTGTAACGTTCTCGCCTGAACGAATGAACGGCAGGTCGCGGGTGGTCCAACGGCAGATCCAACAGCGTCACTCCGCCGGCGAAAGCTTTCATCCAGTACGCTTCGTGGGCATCGTTTGTGACTTCCGAACGCTGCCGTCCGGGATCTTGCAGGTAATCGCTGAACTGCCTGGGCTCTGGCAGCGCGCACACTTCGCCACGACATTCAGCCGAGTAGTAGGCTTTCAGTTCTTTGAAGAAAACGCCGACCGACTGCCCGTCAACGATCGAGTGGTGATAAGTGAAGATGAGCAGGTGATACTGCGACTCGAGTCGCGCCAGCCGGAATTTGAAGAGCGGACCTTTCTCGAGGTCGAACGACTGGCGCATTTCAGTCTTCGACCATTCATCAACCTTGCGCTTCCGCTGCTCATCGCTCAAGTGCGACAGACCTAAAAGTGGCAAAGGCACTTTGACCTGATTGTGAATGTATAGATGTTCTCCGTCGTCGCTGTACGTGATGCGCAGCGCTTCGTGACGGTCGACGAGTTTCTGTAACGTGCGGTGCAGCGCGTCTACGTCGAGCGCGCCCCGCATGTGGAACATTATTGATTCGTTGTAACCACCGTTCGCATCGTCGCTGAGTTGGGCCAATGCCCAGAGTTGCTTCTGGCCCTCCAGAATCGGAAACTTGCGCGGTCGATCAATCACCTTAGGCTGATCGATTATCTGGTAGGGCACCTCATAGGCCCTGGCCGCCGTTTCCGGTTCTGGTTCGCGCTCGTAACGTTTCTTCAGCTCATTAACGTAATGCAAACTCTCCATCGTCGATTCGAGATCGACGCCAAAATCGATCAGGCAGCAAAGCTCATCGACGCCCGCCGCGATCAGTTTGTCCACTACCGGCGCACAGTGATCGGGCGTTCCGATTAATCCCGCAGTGTTAACGTAGTCTTTGAAAGCTCCTGAAAAGACGTATTGCAGATCCTCTTTCGGCAACTGCGAAATGTCGACGGCCGAACCTTTGACGCGGCCTGCGTCGGTGTTCTTGAGGGCAAACGAAGCCTGTAAATACTCACCCAACGGCCCTCGCGCCTTCTCTCGCGTTTTATCGAGATCGTCGCCGAGGAAGGTGTGGATTTGAACCGTCACGTGGCCGGCGTCTGGACCATGATTAGCGGCGGCTGCCTGTCGATATAGTGCAACGCGCTCCGCTATATCCTCGAAAGTACGGCCCATGAAGTTGGTTAGAAAACCGGCATTAATTTCACCGGCTTTGACGCAGCCAGTTGGTGTAGCAACTGTTAACCAGAAGGGCAGCTCCGGCTGCATCGGCATCGGTACGAGTTTGACGTCGACCATCTGACCATCTACGCCAGCAACCGAGACTGATTCGCCGCGCCACAGTCGTCGCACCGTCTCGATAGCGCCCGGCATTCCTTCGCGACGGTTGTGGTACGAGTTTGGTGCAAGCACGAAGTCGTTGCGATGCCAACCCGAAGCAAACGAGATCCCGACGCGTCCTTTCGACAAGTTGTCGACAACGGCCCACTCTTCAGCAACACGAATCGGATTGTGCAGTGGCAGTGCGACACTGCCGGCGCGAAGCTGAATGCGTTCGGTCTCGCGAGCCAGCGCTGCTGCGACCACTGAAGGATTCGGTGAGAAGCCACCGAACGAATCGAAGTGTCGTTCGGGGATCCAGACCGCTTCGAAGCCGTGCTGGTCAGCGAACTTTGCAGTCCTGAAGATCAAATCGTATTTGTCGTCGCGGAACTTGGGCCAGTAATTGCCGAAATAATAGAGGCTGAATTTAATCGTTCGATTCTTTTTGACGACGAGTGGTTCAGCCACGGATGACACGGATACGGGTACCACGGATTCCTTATGTCCGTTACCGTTTGCAGGCGCTTCGGCAGGAACAGGAACTTCCTGCAGCTTCTTTTCCTGAATTGGCACTTTGATTCCGCCTGGGCCATCTGGCCGGCGCGGCAGGAACCCGCCGCTTCGCAGATCTTCAACCGTGCTCATCACCGCATCTATGACCTTGCGAATGTCGTCCTGCGTGTGCGCCGTCGACAGGAAGTAGTTTCCGCCGTCCCAAACGTGAATGCCTTTGCTGAACAGGTGATACCCGAACAACTCGGGATGCTTGAACTCGCGGCCCGTCACGAACCGGAACAACGATCCGAAATGCACGCAATGAAGCGGCACCGACTCCTGTTCAAAGTAGGTGTTGAGCGTAGTAACGAGCTCTTCAGTTTGGCGGTTGACTCTTTCCTGTAAGGCTGGACCATCATCTTTCAAACGTTTGAGCACTGCTGACGCGGCCGCCATCACGAGCGGATGTTTGAAGAACGCCGCCGCGAAGAATGTCTTGTCTGCTTGCGGATACGAGGCGTCGCCGAAGTTCCAGTAACCGCCGTCGAAGCAATCCATGAACCGACTCTTGCCGGCGACGACTCCGATCGGAAGTCCCCCGCCGACGATCTTGCCGTAAGTCGCCAGGTCAGCTTCCACACCAAACCAGTGCTGCGCGCCACCGGGATGAATGCGAAAGCCGGTGATCATCTCGTCGATGATCAAGGCAGTGCCTGACTCCTCCGTGAGTTTTCTTAGTTCGTGCAAAAACTCGCGCGGCTGAAGATCGGGTCTGCGACTCTGCACCGGTTCCACCAACACTGCCGCTAACTCGTGCGCGTGAGCCTTCAGGATCTCCAGCGACTGCGGCTCTCCGTAATCGAGTATCAAAAGATCTTCAACTGTTTTCGAATTGATACCCGGCGCGGCCGGTGTGGCGCCGGACTTGTCTTTCAAACTTCGCGCCATCGTTAAATCGGACCAGCCATGGTAAGAGCCTGCAAACATCGCGAAGCGGCGACGGTTCGTGGTGACGCGTGCGGCACGCAACGCTCCCATCACGGCTTCAGTCCCCGAGTTGCAGAAGTTTACGCGCTCGACGCCGGTCAGCTCACAGATCATGGCAGCCACTTTTCCCGTCAACTCGAGTTGCGGAGCGAGTGCCATGCCGTCCTTAAGTTGTTGCTCGATGGCTTCCCTGATGAATGAAGGGGAGTTGCCGAAGAGATTCACACCAAAACCCATCGAGATATCGACATACTCGTTGCCGTCGACGTCCCAGATCTTCGAACCGGCGGCGCGTTGGCCGTAGATTGGATAGACGATTTCCTTGAGTAGAAGACTGAATCCGACTGAGAGACGTGAATCGGCCAATGGTCCACGGCTGGCCTGCGCGATGCGTTTCGATCCCGCGGTGCGTTCGATGTAGCGACGAGTGAAGTCCGAAAGGTACTCGCGTTGTTCTGATGTGAGATCGTTCGCCGCTCGGATTTCGAGCGGTTTGTGTGGGATGAAGGCCTCGGGTTGGGTTTGAGGTGAAGGCGCCTCGACTACTGGTGCAGGGTTGTCGATCTTCTGTTGGAGCAGGGCCAATTGTTGCGTAATGAGACGTAGTTGTTCTGTTAAGTCCGTGTTTTGGGCCACAGATGGAACTGATTCGGGTACCGGATCTGGTGCGTACATTTCCGGCGGCAGTTGCTCGTCGAGATAGCCCGCGACTGCATCAAGTGTGGTCAACTCCTCAAACAGCAACCGAAACGGAATTCTCACCCCGCACTGCTCCTGAATTGCTTGCGTGAACTGAATGATCAGCAGAGAGTCAACGCCGAGATCAAAGAAGCTGACGTGAATGTGTTTTTCCGTTGTCTCAACGCCGATGAGTTTGTACGCGACGGAGTGCAACATCGAGAGGATCGCGTCGCGGCGTGCAGAATTTATGGGAACGGGGTTTGATTGTTCAGGCATAAAGGCCTCCGGTGTCTGTTCGGTAAAACTTTCACTCTCTTCTGCGAGGGAGAGTGGTACTTCTATAACGGGCATAACGGGCTCTTTCGTCCGCGACGCTGGTGGCACCCAATAACGTTCGCGTTCGAACGGGTAGGAAGGTAACGGAATACGCTGACGCTTCGCGTCGCTGTGAAAGTTGGACCAGTTGACTGACGCGCCGAGCATCCACATCGAACCGAGTGTCTGAAGCGCAAACGCGCTCGAGTCCTGCTCGCTGCGAGCAGGTGGCAGCGAGGTGAACATCGCATGCGAGCGATCGCGATCCATCTGCTGCGCGAGCGTGCAGAGCGTTCGGCCTGGACCAACTTCAAGCAACACGGCGTCTGGTTCGTTCAGCAGGTGCTCAACACCCTGAGCGAACCTCACGGTTTGCCGAATGTGTTTGGCCCAATAACTCGGACTGCATGCTTCAGCCGGTTCGATCCATGTGCCGGTAACGTTCGAGAGGTAACGAATCGATGGCGGCCTCAGTGTTATTCGTTCGAGATGCTGCGTGAGAGACGCCATGATCGGGTCCATAGTCGGTGAGTGCATCGCGTGAGATGTGTTGAGCCGGCTACAAGCAACCGTTCGCTCGTTGAGCAGCTGTTGCAGGGTGGCCACGGCTGCTTCGTCGCCGGCTACAACACATTGTGAAGACGAATTCACGGCAGCCAGTGAGAGCTGACCGTTTAGCAAAGGTAGTAACTCTGCTTCCGGAAGCCTGACTGCGAGCATCTGCCCCGTTGGCATTTCCGCGACGAGCCGTCCGCGCATCGCGATCAACGGCAATGCTTCCTCAAGTGTGAATACGCCGGCCAAACACGCAGCCACATATTCACCGAGGCTATGTCCGATCATCGCTTCGGGCTGGATGCCCCAATGCATCCACAACCTCGCGAGACAGTATTCGATGACGAAGAGCGCCGGCTGTGTGAACTGCGTCTGGCTGAGCTTCTCGCTCGCTTCAGCACTTCTTGCTTCACTCGGATAGAGCAACCCGCGTAGATCGAGACCGAGCCATCGCGCCAGAATCTCAGCACACTCTTCAACCTGCTTCTTGAAGAACGGCTCGTCGCGATAAAGATCGAGAGCCATGTTCACGTGCTGACTTCCCTGCCCCGGAAACATGAACATGACTGGCCGGAACCGAGGTTTATCAGAAGTCGTGAGTAGCCGTTTCGGGTCGCGACTATTCAGCGCGCTCAGTGCGCCCTCTCGAGTGCTACAAACGAGCGCGCGCCGGTGTTCCATCGCTCGACGGCCAACTTGAAGCGTGTAGGCCACGTTGGCCAGATCCGCATCCGCGTTTTCGTCGAGATAACGGGCGATGTTGTCAGTTTGTTTCTCGAGCGCCGTCTCAGTCTTGGCCGAGAAAAGGAGCAATTTGTGGCGGCGCGAATCAATTGCGTGTTCAGGTAGCGGCGCCTCTTCGACGATTACGTGCGCATTCGTCCCACCGATGCCAAACGAACTGACACCAGCTCGACGCGGAGTCTCACTGGTCCACTCCGTCAACTGCGACTGCACGTAGAACGGACTGTTCTCGAAGTCGATCTTTGGATTTGGCCGTTTGAAATGCAGTGTGGGCGGCAGCTTCTTATGCTCCAACGCCAGGACCGTCTTGAGTAAGCCTGTCGCGCCGGCTGCTGCATCGAGATGCCCGAGGTTCGTCTTCACCGAGCCAATCACGCAGTAGCCGCGCTTCGATGTCTTTGCACTCCAAGCCTTCGTCAAAGCCGCGACTTCAATCGGATCGCCGAGTGCTGTTCCAGTGCCATGCGCTTCGATGTAGCTGATCGTTTCGGGATCGACGCCCGACACTTCAAGCGCCTCCTTGATCACCTGCACCTGTCCACCGATGCTTGGCGCAGTGAAACCAACTTTTGCGGCGCCATCATTGTTGACGGCCGAGCCTTTGATGACGGCGCGAATGTTGTCGCGATCGTTCAGCGCGTCGGCGAATCGCTTCAGCACAACAAGTGCTGCGCCGTTGCCACTGACAAATCCCTGCCCGTCAGCGTCGAATGCACGGCAGTGTCCGTCGGGCGACTTGATGCCGCCCTCCTGGAAGAAATACGCGCTCTTCTCAGGCAAGCGGATCGAAATGCCGCCAGCCAGCGCAATGTCGCACTCCCCATTCAGCAGCGCCTGACACGCCATATGAACGGCGACCAGCGATGTCGAACACGCCGTTTGAACGACGACGCTTGGACCACGCAGATTCAGTTTGTAAGAGACGAGAGTTGCGAGATAGTCCTTGTCGTTGCCGATGAGTGTGCGATATGTGCCGAGACTGTGGGCAATTTCCGGATTTGCATGAATGACTGAGAGGTAGTTGCTGAAACCTGAACCGGCATACACGCCGATCTTCCCGGCATATGTTTCTGAGTCGTAGCCGGCGTCTTCCAAAGCTTCCCACGAACACTCGAGGAAGATGCGTTGTTGCGGATCGGTGATCTGCGCCTCGCGTGGCGTGAATCCGAAGAACGCCGCATCAAACATGTCGACGTTATCGATAACTCCCTTCGCCTTTACGCAGTTTGGCTGTTTGAGAGAATCGGCCCGCGCACCAGCCTGCAACAGTTCCTCATCGCTAAAGAAACGAATCGCTTCGACGCCGTCGCAGAGGTTGCGCCAGAACTCACGCAAATCCTTCGCGCCGGGCAGACGACCCGCCAGGCCGATCACTGCAATGTCATCCTCACGAAGCGCAACGCGCTCTCTGTCGTCTTCTAACTCATGCATGTTTGTATCGCTCTTCTCTGTGCAACCTCCGTGTTCTCTGTGCCTCTGTGGTGAGTGTTTGCTGCAAATTGGTTAACCACAGAGACACAGAGAACACGGAGGTTGCACAGAGAAACTACAAGGTCCAATCAGATTTCCTGACTCGTAGTGCAAACCCTCCAGGAATCAGGCAGGAATGAGGGCACGACTGTTCCGCTGTGATTGGCCTGGGCCAGGTCGCGGACCAGCTTGCTCACGGCGAGATCGAGAATGCCGAGGCCGAAGGGACTGAAAATAGTTGTGTTGTGAACGTCGTCTCTCGGACTGGCTTTTCCGGTTAGAACGTCCGCGAGTGAACAGCGAATAAAGTAGCGACTGCCAGTCACCTGCGCGGCCAGATCGAGCGACGTGCGCGCGCGGCAGACGTGGTCGGCATCATCCACGACGTTGTCGGCATTAAGAATTATCTCCGGCGACAGATCACGCAGCGAGATGTGCAGCACTGTCTGCGGCGAAGCTGTTTCGGGAAGACTGGCGAGATGCGGTTGAGATGCTGTCGTGGCGAGCGACACGAGCGAACAGTTTCTTAAAAGATCATTCACGTCCGCCGCCAACTCAACGCCAGTAAACCCAAACTCCGCTTCACATCTGTTCGCGAACTGACGGCTGCGTTCCGCATTCAGATCGTAAACCACTAGCTCAGCGAGGTTCGGAAAGACTGTTCTAAGGAACCTGACGATCTCGAAGTTGATCGAGCCACAGCCGATCAGTCCAACACGATTCTCATCTTGTTCGTGATGCAAAGTGACTGCTGCAAGCGCGGCAC
>DASTVU010000417.1:0-14331 GCA_035758935.1 Pyrinomonadaceae bacterium
CATGAGTTCACGACGCGGATCATTCTCGGGAAGATCACTGAGCGCGAGTAAGAGAAAAGAAGTTTCAGCTACGGTTGATGTTTCACTCTCCACTCGTAACCAAACATCATCTCCATCGCGAACTAATTTCGCGAGCAGTGAGTCAACTACTTTATCTACTGCGCTCTTTAACTCATCGCCACCGAAAACATTCGCGGCGCGAGCCAGCACCCATGCACCATGCGCTTGCCTTGCAAGATCAGGTGATTCATAAAGGCGATTATGAAAAGGCTGATACCCTGAATAGAACGTCCCGTCTTCTTTTAAGTGCTTGAGCAGGTAGTGCAAATGTAGCTTGCCGTGATACCTAACCAGTTCCTCAATCGGCGGTAAGTTCTTCTGAGGTATGACAAAACCTCCGATCGTCGGCGCAACAGATTCAGACCCTGCAAACCATGTAGCGCAATCAAATCGAACCCAGTAATAAGGTGGCTCACTCAGCCCAGCCTTTTCAATCACTGCCCTGGCAAAACCCACCGGGTCGAGATTCCAGAACGATCCGACAAACGGCAGTAGCAACCCAACGCGATCATCCTGATAGACCATCACCGTCTGATCACCATGACGGTAATAGCTAACGACCTCTTCAGGCGGGCACTCACCGAGTGGTAACTTATCGAACAGGAAGGAAACGGTAACCGCGACATTATCGGCGTCGATTGGCGTGCGGCCGGCAAATCTCTCGTCGCGAAGAGCGGCTTTTGCAGTCGTTTTTAGATCCTCGTCAAGGTTGCGCAGCTTTTGGCCCATGCAACCACGCAGATGACCGTTGATATAGATCGTCAGATAAAACGAATCGACATTTTTCGGAAGCAGATCTTCCGATAACGGCTGTGTAGTCTCTGGACGTTCGAGCAGTTCTGCGAGCACAAGATCTCGTGCGCGTTCGACGACTGGACCGCATATCTTCTGATCTTTGTGCCATGGGATGTCTTCCGGCGCCGGCACTCCCGTCGGCTGCCATTTCTCTCCCGGTTCGACCACTTTCAGCACGTCATGACGAAAGAGTTCGTACGGTTCAAACGAAATCAGCTTTGCATTCTTTATGCGTGCGTGCTGAAACTGCGCCCACTCGTTAGCAATGCCCGGCATACGTGGCAAAGCGCCACCCATCCATGCGCGCCGTTCTAAACTCCTGACGACAATCCCATAGCGGTCGTTGTCGAGTTGTCCTGGAGTACACCGCTCCAGAGCACTGAAGAACGTCACCGCAAATGCACTCTCGTCGACGATCTTCAATCCTTCCTCGCCGGCCGGAAGATCTCGTGCCGTGCTCAACGAAGCCATTACAAGATCATCTGCCGCCGACTTCGATGCTTCACCCGGAAAGTGCCAGAAGCCGCCGCGAGCATGGCGTTTGTATACACTCGCGCGCGATCGAATGCTCACCCATGCACCGCCGGCTGAATCATATTTCTTGTCGAGATTTGTAGGTGGACGCAGTAGCTTACCGGTTGAAAGGTATTCAGAAACGACGAGGCGCGCGAGGCGCGCTGGATGAAGTTGTTCCGGTGCTTGCTCGGTGGACCATTCAAATGCTGGAAAGACCTTAGACGGATTGACCGGTATCCTGTCTTCGTCGTCCATGAAAGCGATGAAGTCGTCCCAGATGTCGTAGACGGCTTCCATGTGATACCCACTCTGCTGCATCAGCGCATAGCCGTTTTGCCAACCGAAACGAACCAGACAAATACCGCCTTCAACGCGCAGTCCCGCTTGCTCTAATCGCTGCGTGGCTTCGGTCATGCATGTTCCTGAGCTAACGGAGTCGTCGATGATGATCACGGGCTCATTTGGATCGATGATGCCTTCGATCAGTTTGCACGAGCCGTGTTGTTTGCGCTCTTTACGGATCAGCAGACCACGATAATTAGGATCCTGAACGACGCACGATTGAAGAATCGGAATACCCGTTACTCCGTAGGTTGCGATTTGTCGGCCATCGAATCGTTTGAGGAGTTCGAGCACACACCTACCAGCCAATTGCGCGCCTCTGGGTGAAAGTGTTACGGCGAGTGAGTCGAGCATCCAACGCGCGGAGGTGCCGTCGCGCGAGAGCACCGGCTGCGCCTCCGACTGATAAAGAATCCCGCTGCTCTGAAGCATCGTAAGCAGCTCGGCGCGAGCGTCCTGAAAACTTTGCGGCAGCGAATTGAGTGTGGTCGAAAGGGCCTCGCGCAACATAATGAATTGTTAGACAGGATTTTGCCGGATTAGCAAGATTTACAAGATAAATCCTGTTCCATCCTGAAAATCTTGTTAATCCTGTCTAAGCGTTTTCCCCACATCTCAGTAGTATGGATTCTCGGGAAGTGCAAGACTCAGGTAACGATTGTCGAGGTGGACCATGAGGTCTTTGCTCACAAACTCCTCCAAAGCTCCTTCAACCCACGGAGCATCGTCGAATTTCGCAGCGATCTCTTTACGGCTATGCGCATCAGCACAGAACTCATACAACGTCGCGTAATCATCTGTGTAAGTTGTAGACCGCGGTGAACCGTTACGCCCATCGTTGATGATTATTGTGGCCCACGCCTTCCGGTAACGCAGATACGGTCGCGGGCGTTGTCGCCAACGATTTTGCCAGTTATCGACTGCGGCAAAGATCTCGTCGTATTGACCATCCTCGACCGTGTTACTCATTTCATGCTCGAAATAGTAGGAAACGCGACTCAGGTTGAAACGATCCTTCGGAAACAGATAGTTGTAACAAGCCGACGGCACAAGACGACTGATCGATTGCGACTCAGGATCGGTATACATCGGCGAACCACGATCCGCGCGCGCCTTGGCAATCGCCCACGGCGCCTGAAAGTGATGAATCTTCGAAATCACGTCACACTGCGTGCGATAATCTTCAGCAGTCTCGCCCGGAAAGCGCAGCAGAATGTTGTAGAGATTATTGATGCCGTAATAGGTGGACCACTTGATCAGCTCGAGATTGCGGACACCGGTCGTGTGCTTCTTCATCAGCTTGAGAATGTGCGTCGAGAAACTCTCGACTCCCGGCTGAATCGAAAACAATCCACCTTTTCGCATGTGCTTTAACTGTGAACGCGAAAGACTCGGCCGCACTTCGTAATGAAGCCGAATATCAGAGTTTTCCTGGCTGAGTTGTCCGAAAAGTTTGTCGATGTATTCGGGCTCGATGATGTTATCGATGGCATTGAAATCGAGTATGCCGTAGCGTCGCGAAAGCTCGTCCAGTTGATGAATAACGTCCTCAACCCGCTTGGATCTGAATTCCATTCCCGCACGATTTAAACCGCAGAACGTGCAGTGATTCTTGACGCCCCACCAACAACCACGCGCAGTTTCAATTGGCAGTAAAACTTCCTGAGCGTCGTCCCACCACTGGTATCCACCTTCTTTGCGAGCGTAGAAATACTCGTCAAAATCCGGGACGGGAGTCTTGTTCATGTCGGCGAGATTTGGCGCACGTCCGTTGAAGACGACCTGGCCATCGTTACGCCACATTATCCCCGGCATTCCCTTCATGGACTCACCACTGTAAACGCGTCGAATTGCCTGCGGCAGTGTTTCGTCAGCGTCGCCGCAGTGAATGTAATCGACTTGCGGGCATCCCTTCATGATCTCTTCGGCAATGTCATCTTCAAACGTGGCGCCGCCCATCATGATCGGGATGTGTGGGTAACGTTCTTTCAACGCGCGCGCCAGCGCGATGCTTGCTAGCGTTTGCTGAAACACAACCGAGAAGCCGATCACTCCAAAGCGACTCCAATCAACACTCGTGAGACACCAGTCGATGAAACCCGGCGCGGCGTTTTCACGCAGGCGACGCAGGTCATCAAACGAGCATCCGGCCCGTGCACAGATCGCTTCGAGGTTGCCGCGATAGATCTCGTAGTACTTTTCGTCGTTCGCAAAGTCGCCAAAAGCAGCTTTGGTCCAGATCCACTCGCCCACCATCGATGGATACACGTCCGCCAGTGTCTCGTTGACGCGCCATCCGACTTGCGTCCCGAAATACATAAAGAGGGAGAAGGTTTGCACAGGAATGCCTGCCCGCTCGAGAGTTGGTTTGAGCAGTGCAAGCTGAAATGATGGGAAGCGTGCCGAGAGGGTCGGCATGCTGATTAGTGCAACCGGTTTCAAAACGATTCTCCGAAGAGAAGCCATCCACGGATTACATAGCGAACCGCGATCCGTGGATGGCTATCGTGCTCAATACTTCTTCTTTTCAGGAGAATCTGGTGCAATCTCGGGAATCGGCCTGGGCGCTCTCTCAGGTGAGATTTCCGGGATTGGTCTCGGCGCCTTTTCGGGCGCGATTTCTGGAGTCGGCGCGATTTCCGGAATGGGCCGTGGTGCTTTCTGCGGGGCCACTTCGGGAATGGGCCGTCGATATGGATCAGGTGCGACTTCCGGAATGGGCTTAATTTCCGGCGCAACTTCTGGAATCGGCTTGATCTCCGGTTTAATCTCCGGAGCAACTTCCGGGATTGGTCTAATCTCAGGTGCGATCTCCGGAATCGGTTTGATCTCTGGAGCGATTTCGGGGATTGGTTTTATCTCCGGTGCAATTTCTGGAATCGGTTTTATTTCTGGGGCAACTTCCGGAATCGGCTTTATTTCCGGCTTGCCTGTTTGTGCAATTAACGGTGTACTCATGGATGATTCTCCCAAAGATAATGAGGCACAGGATCGCTTGAAGCTTTTTGAGTTTCAAGTGAGAGCCAACGACGGAGAGACCGTCGCAAGCGGAAAAAGGGTTTCAGTTACGAGGGAACGCGCGGCAGCGTAATGCTAAACGATGGTCCTGTCAATAGAAATAGTCGCGGAGTGGTTATGATGAACGTCCTCTGATAGGAATGCGCTGTGATAGAATTTCGACATGAATCCAAGCTTAGACCAGATCATTAAGTCAATCGAACAACTGCTCCGCCGTTCGTGCAGATAGCAATCTGCGGGGACATGTCCGACTGGTCCGCGAATCCGAGCGCGTTGTTTGTGCCTTTGTGCCTTTTTGTGGCCCTACCTGAACCAGGTGATGATCGTGAAACGCTCGCCACTCGTGACGGGAATGACTTCGTGAAAGGTGTCGGAGGCGAAGGCGACTAACAAGCCGGTTTCGCCTTGCAATCCGTACTCCTTCGTCTGATCGTAAAAGTTGAGGACGCCACCACTGTAGCAATCTGGCTGTGGCTCTGCGGAGAAACCGTTCAAGAACACAACGATTGAGATGCGACGAATTTTTAGATGATCGTGGTCGTCCTGCCTGGGGTTGCCGTCCTGGTGACGCACGAAGAAGTCGCCTTTTTCATAACGCAGAAACTGCGGTGGCTCACAGTCCGTCAGAGTGTCGCCGAAATGACGTGAGAGCGCTGACGTCTGCTCCAACAATAGTTTGTGAACTCGATCGAACGTTTCCTGAGAAGGATGCAGGCTGGTCGTTTTGCGAACGTTTTCGTGAATCGTGCCTTCGGTACCCTGGATGTAAACGGGCGCTTGCGTGGTCGGTGACTCAAGCAATTCGGCCCTTAAGTTCGCGCACGCCTCCGCATCCATAAAATTTCGGAGCAGGAACAGATTGAAATGGGTTGCCGGAACCGCTTCTGGCATTTCGCTTCACCCTACTTTTTGAAAACAATTCTATCTTCGAAAACACAACAATCAAGGCCGGTATTCAACAAACAGGCAATCGCGTGCGCGGGAGTTTCGACGATCGGTTCACCCATCCGGTTGAATGAAGTGTTGAGAAGCATCGGCACGCCTGTTTCCGTGTAAAATTTTTTGACTAACTCGTAGAACCTGCCGTTGTTTTCACGTGTCAGCGTTTGCACTCGACCAGTTCCGTCAACGTGCACAATCGCAGGCACTAATTCC
Organism: Pyrinomonadaceae bacterium; assembly: GCA_035758935.1. GTDB lineage: Bacteria > Acidobacteriota > Blastocatellia > Pyrinomonadales > Pyrinomonadaceae > PSRF01. The sequence goes on from DASTVU010000417.1 coordinate 5,887, forward strand.
CTCTTCTCGTGCTTTACGTCAACCACTCGCAGCATGAACGGGCTATCCCGCAATGTATCGCCAAACTCAAACCAGTTTGCCGCTTCTTCAAGCAGAACCGCGGGCGCGAAGGGACGAAAAGCCTCACGCATCTTGACGCGTCTGTTCAGTGTGTCCTTTGCATCGGGTTGGCGTGGATCGCACAGAATGCTTCGCTGTCCGAGAGCCCTTGGACCGAGTTCAGATCCGCCATCAAACCACCCAATAATTTTGCCGTCGCACAACAACTGCGCCGCGTCTGAGATCACGTCCTTCGATTCAACAACACTTACATTTGGTGATTGACTGATCGCCGCCGAAATCTCTGCCGTTGAGTAAATACGTCCGGGAGCATCGTGCAGTACTTGTCTGCGCGAATTGTGTTGCGTGAGTTGCCAGAGGCCGTGATACGCAGCGCCGATTGCAGTGCCGCTGTCTTCTGCCGCCGGCATGATGTAGATGTTTTTGAAACCTGATTCACGAATGATTCGTTCGTTGGCGACGCTGTTGAGCGCCACGCCGCCGGCGTAACAGAGATTCTCGCTGCCAGACAACTCACGCACATGCTGCGCGAGGTAAAGCACAGCGTCTTCGAGTGCTGATTGGACCGAGTACGCGAGGCCTTCGTATTCACTCCTCCGGTTGGGCCAACGTTCGGAATGGCGAAAGCGAAGTGGAACGGCATCTTTGAAACAAAACCGGCCCTTATCGATATCAAAGAAATCGCTCGTCGGAAACGTCTTCTCACCGTATGGAGCGAGTCCCATAACTTTGCCTGCCTCGGTCACTTCGCCAAAGATCTGTTGCGCGGTGGCAGAAAACATTCCGCCCAGACTGCCGAATGCGGGCATCTCACCGTCGTACGGCACTAGCCACGCGCCGCGATCCACTGCGTGTTTCTCGAGCGGAACGACAGTCGTGCCGGAAGCGTGGTAGAGCGAGCTCGTCTCCCAGGCATCGGTAGAATTTCCGTTGAGGATCTTGAGCTCATCAGGCGTGAAGTCGTCGACTGGCGAGCCGGCGCCGTCGACAATCAACACTGCCGATTCCGCGAAGCCGGATGTCGCGAAGACACTTACAGCGTGGCCGTAGTGATGAGGAATCGTGATCGTCGGGATTGCATGGGTTAGAACATTTAAGAACGGATCGAGACGGATGTCGTGTTTCTGCTCAGATGCGCGACCTTGAATGCAAAGGACCACGAGGCTCAGATCGCGCGGTTCGATGCGAGCGTAATTGAGACAGTAAGCAACAGCGTGCGACGGCCCGGCGCCATTGATGCGATGGCGCTTGAATCGCGAGAGGCGCTCCTCCTGAATCGCGACAACGATCTCATCGCCTCGCAACAGACAGGCTGAGCCGTTGTGCGATGCGCTGATGCCCAGAATCCAGGGATGGTCTTTCACAATGAACACCTATCCACAGATTACACAGATAGTCTAAAGGGGGAGGAGTTTTAAGAGACGCTGGTAAGCCTTCTTTGCTTCTCGTAACTTTTTGTCGTGCTGCTTCGCGAGGGACTGAATATCTCCGCTGCAAAAGGGACAAATCTTGGTCCCGGTCTTCACATGACGATTACAACCGCGGCAAAGAATCAATTCCGTTGACTGGCGCGTTCGAGCTGAAGATATCTGCACGAGATTGTTTGCAGTTGCCTTTCCATCCAACGTCTCCAATATCAATTCGAAACGCCCGTGATCGAAAGACGTGCCGGGTGCTCGCTCTACCTGAACAATGCGTTCTCGCAGTCCCTGCTTCGATAACTCCAGCGCACGATGGTGGCAATAAGGATTGTTGCCGGCCTTGCCCAGTAACGAATGCGTGGTCCAGGTGCAACCCGCTTTGCAGACATCGGCGTAGTAACAACTACCACAGAAGCCCCACAAGCCGGAGCTATCTCGATCACGATTGATGCCGAGCTCGTCGGTTTTCCACCAAATCTGTTTGAGACTGAGGTCGCGGATGTTGCCGCCCGCATAAGGAGTTGTGGGCAGCGAGGGGCATCCTTTGATCGTTCCGTCGGCTTCGATCCCGAGCGTGTTCTGTCCGGCGTTACAGCTCGTCCAATGAACTCGATCATCGCCGCTGCCCCGCCACACCGACTCATACGGACCGAAGTAACCAATATTGTTCCCAGGCTGGAGTAGCAGTCCCCGGTCAGCGCCTTCCTCAAACAACTCCGCAAGCAGAGGCATCAATTCCAGCAATTCGTAGGGTTGCAGCAGGAGATCAGGATTGTCAGCAGCGCGGCCCATCGCGACCGTGAGTTGTATCTGCCAGTTCTTTGCGCCCGCGTCGATGAAAAGATTCATCAACTCGCGCAGTTGCGGAATAACAAGTGAGGTGATTTGTGTGTTAACGCTCGAGGTGATGCCGCATTTCTGAATCGCGTCGAGCGCCTTGAAAGCTGCATCAAAAGAGCCCTTCACTCCCCTCACCTGGTCGTGAACTTCTCTTAAACCATCGATCGAGATACCCAGCCCCTGTAAACCCGCGTCAACCGCCGCTTTAATGCGATCTTCAGTGAGATTGAGACCACCGGACTGCATCGTGCAGTCCATGCCCTGATCTCTAACCTCGCGAATGATCTGTAGCCAGTCGCGACGAAGGTAAGCTTCGCCACCGATCAGCGTCACTTCGCGCGTGCCCATGCGAGCGAGCTGACGAACAAGATCAAGACATTCTTCAGTCGTCAGCTCATCCGCACGCCGTTTACCTGCACGCGAGCCACAGTGGTGACACTTGAGATCACACGCAAGCGTGATCTCCCACACCGCATGCACGGGTACATACGAAGAGCGATCCCGCGAAGAAAGATAACGCGTAGGAGCAGCCATCGACGTAATTTCGCCCCAAACTGCTGGTAAGGCCGAGAGGTTTATTTCTTTTTGAGCGCGCCGTCGAGATCGTTGAGCGCAGCCTGCACGTCAGCCAACCATTTGCGCGCAGACGCCGCTACGTTTTTCATCTCACGCGCATCACCGCGTGCGATTGCTTTCCGAATCGGATCTCCGTAAGGCGGAACCGGTCCGGTTTCGGGTCGAGTAGCTTTTTTCTTGGTGGATTTTTTCGCAGCCTTCTTAGTAGTTTTGCTTGCAGGCATGTTGGACCTCCCAGATTTTGAGTGAGCAAATGAGATGGGTGGTTCTTAGTTGATTAGGACCAACTTGTCAAGACTTTCTTTTAGCCACGGATTCACGCGGATAAACGCAGATCAGGCGGAGATGACTTCAGTGAGGATTGGTGTTTCGGATTGTGGAATTAGAGCGGCGATCTCTTCGACGATGTGACGCGTTGAGTTCGGAACCGCGAGACTGACGGTGGCGGCGCGCATACGTGAGTAGTGAACTTCGTCTTCCATCATTCGTCGCACCACGGGAACGACATCACTTGAACGCCGCAACATTATCCCTGCCCCACGCTCAGCGATCAGATTCGCTGTGCCGGCTTCCTGCGGCATCGGCTCTGTGATCATGTCGGCGATGATCGGAACACGGCAAGCCAACGCTTCAAACGTTGTCAAACCACCGAGCTTCGAAATCATCACATTCGCCGCACTCATCAACTTCTCTATTTCATCCGAATAACCGATCACTTTGATCGGAAACGGCGCATCGAGTGCGAGCGACTCTGCTGCGGCGCGCAGATCTTCGTTCTTACCCGCGAGGAAAATCGCCTGTACATCCAGTTCTCCACGCACAAGTTCCTTGAAGATTTGCGGAATGTTCCCGCCGCCAATCCAGCCGGCGTTCACAAAAACAGTGAATTTCTCCGGATCCAGACCAAGCGCACGGCGTGCAGCCTGCGCTGCTTCTTCACCCGGATACGCGAACTTCGGATGCACCGGCAGACCTGAAATCTTGATCCGTTCCGGCGCCACTCCGTAATCGATCAACTGCCTGCGCGCTTCCTCGCTGGCGACGAGATAAAGAGTCACGTCCTCACAAGCCCAACCCTTCCAAAAGCCGTAACAAGGATCCGTTACAACGGAAACGAGAGGTATGCGACCGGCAAGGTTCAACTCCTTCAAGACCCGGGCAAAAATATGCTGCGTGAGCGGGTGAACACTGACGACGATATGCGGACACCAGCGCTCGAATAACTCAACGACGTAACCCACACACCGTTTATGGAAAAACTGGCTCGTCTCAGGGCGAAACCGATTTATGAACCAGTAGTAATACTTCATCCAGTGCTGCCGATTGCGCAAAATCCAGTTATACAAACGCACTAACTTGGCGCTAAGATGATGCGACTCCTCAACCGCACGCACCACCCTGATCGCATACGACTCACCTTCAAAAAATTTCTGCACACCGGCGACGATCGCCGCCGCGGCGGAACGGTGTCCGCCACCAGTGTCAGACGAGATGATCAGAATTTTAGGGATGCGTTGCTGTTGGGGCATTTCTTGTTTTTGCGGCTTAGTTCAGATCGGCGACAGGTACTCCGGCGTGCTCCGACTTCTCGACAGCTTTGCGCGCTTTCTTCATCTCGCGCTCAAGCTTCTTGATTTGGATCAAATGTCCCGGATTGAACGGGAGCGATGGGTAATAACTATTTGACTCGTGCGTGCAGAAGCACCCGTCGTGCGCCTTCTTGCGACGAGCTTGCATAGCGGGCGACAGCCAGAGCTTCTGGAAGTTCCAGTCAAATTCACGGAGGTTTCCGACAGGTTCGAGGTTCTCACAGGACGAGACCGTGCCTTCATCGTAAATCACGCCACCGGCCGTACCGGCATAACAAGTCATCTGCGCCGTCTGCGTTTCCTGAGTCTTCGCGATCAGACCATGCATGTAGATGTCGATCGCGGCTTTGAAGAAACCGGCTTTGCCGCCGTAGTTATTCTTAATCGCGGCGTGACGCGAGTCGTCGTCGATCATCTGGGCCAACTTTGCGTAGCGCGAATGATCGATGTCCAACTCCTTCGGATCGGCTGAAGGTGGACGAATGTAGTTGAAGTTAACTTTGTCAGGCTTGAGGTCGTACTTCAGAAAGTCGTACCACTCGAAGATCGTGTCCTGATTCGAGTTCATGAAGCAGGTACACGTTTGCACATCAAGACGAGGATACTCTTTCTTGATCGTCTGGAGCTGGCGCGCGGTGTCGATCGCGATGTCCCACGAGCCTTGCTTTTGGCGAATCTTTTCGTGCTCCTGCTTTGGACCGTCGATGCCGAGCGCGACAGTGACGTTAAGATCCGGACACTCCTGAAGAATTCTGGTCACGTCCGGGAAGATTCGTTTCTGAATCTGCCCGTTCGACATGATGTAAATCGATTCGAGCTTGTTGTTGGTATAGAAAGCGCGTGCGATTTCCGGGAGATCCTTGCGCGTGAACGGTTCGCCGCCCGCGAGAATGAGAACACCCAGGTTTCCACCTAATGTTTGGGAAATACGTTCGATCTCGTGCGTCTTCATCTGGAGTTTCTTGCGCGGACGATCATCGAGCTCGTCTGTGAAGAAACAGTGCGTGCAGCGCATATCGCAAACTGACGTCACCAGTATGTTCAGCAAAACTGGTGAAAACGGCTGACCGATCGCCAGTTTCGCGTAACGTTTAAGTAATTCTTTGGTCGTAAAATCCATTTAAACCTCGATTCTACTGATAAGCTATTTGAAGTCGCATGTCAACGAAAGGTTGTGAGCCACAAAAATGCACATAAGGCACAAAAAGCACAAAGAGCGTAAGCAAGTTCTATCCAGCTCTTCTTTATGTGCCTTTTGTGCTTTTGTGCCTTATGTGGCTCGGTTTTGAATGCCAAGGGCACGCATGCGGCGGTAGAGGTGGCTACGGTCCACGCCCATTAGTTCGGCGGCGCGTGAGACGTTGCCGTCAGCTTCTTCGAGCTTTCGTTGGATGAATTCCCGGTGGTAGGCCTCGGTGGCTTCTTTAAAGGACGGGAAGCGGAACGATGCGGCGGGTGGTTCTTCTTTGCCTTGCGGCGGAAGGTCGTTGGTCGAAACTTTCACTCCAGGATGCATGATCACCACACGTTCTATCGTGTTTCGTAGTTCACGCACGTTGCCAGGCCACAAGTACAGCTGCATCGCTTCGAGCGCTTCCGGCAGAAACTGTTTTTGCTTCTTACCGTACGCTTTCGAGAACTGCTGATTGAAGAAATCAACAAGTAGAGGCACATCTTCAAGACGGTCACGCAACGGCGGCAGTTCAAACGGGATCACGTTCAGACGATAAAACAGATCGGCCCGAAAGTTACCCTGATCGATTTCGACATCGAGCCGTTTGTTAGTCGCTGCGATGATACGGACGTCAACGTTGATCGAAGTGCCGCTACCGACCGGCTCAAAGCGTTGCTCCTCAAGCACGCGCAAAACCTTTGCTTGCACCTTCGGACTCATGTCACCAACTTCGTCGAGAAAGATCGTGGCGCCGTCTGCCAGTTCAAACTTGCCCTTCTTCGCTGCGGTCGCGCCAGTGAACGCGCCTTTCACATGGCCAAAGAGTTCGGATTCTATTAACTCTTCCGGAATCGCTGCGGAATTGACTTCGATGAATGGCGCCGCAGCACGACGCGACTCAGCGTGAATTGCGTGTGCGACCAGTTCCTTACCGGTGCCAGACTCGCCGTAGATCAGAATGCGACCATCAGTCGGCGCGACGACTGAAATCTGTTTTCGCAACGCGCGCATCGCGACCGACTCGCCCACCATCGTGTACTCGCGTGCGAGCGCGGCGGCCATGTCGGCATTAATCAATTCGAGCCGTTGTTGGCGCAGGGCATTGCGGACGGTGAGGACGGTCTTCTCGATTGAAAGTGGTTTTTCGATGAAGTCGAAGGCGCCGAGTTTTGTTGCGCGGACGGCTGTTTCGATGTTCCCGTGACCCGAGATGATCACAACCGCAGCGTCTGAACCGGCTTCGCGCAACTGTTTGAGTGTTTCCAGTCCGTCAATTCCGGGCAGCCAGACGTCGAGCAGAATGCAGCCGTAAGCTCTGCGCCCGAGCGCTTTGAGACACTCCTCGCCCGTACCAACCGCATCGGCGACGAACCCCTCGTCTTCCATCACCGCTCGCAGCGTGTCGCGAATACCGCGCTCGTCATCAACTATGAGAATCGAATCCATACGAAATCACGCCATCGGCAACTCGATCACAAATCGCGCGCCACGCGGGTAATTCCGTTCGGCGCGGATCTGTCCTCCATGTTCGAGGATCGTTCTCTGCACAATTGCCAACCCCAAACCAGTCCCACTGTCGCGTCTCGAAAAGTAAGGCTCGAAAAGTCTACGAAAATCTCCCGGCTCGATTCCACGCCCCGTGTCTGCGACTTCAGCACGTAGCAAACTCCTGTCTGCATCAAGCCTCGTAATAATTTTGATCTGCTTCTCATCCGTCACCTGCGACAACGCGTCGAGAGCATTGTCGATCAGGTTAACAAACACTCGTTTGATCTGTTCGACGTCAAGCATCGACGGCGGCAGCTCCTGATCGAGTTCGAGTACCATCGAGACGCCATCAAGTCGTTCTTCGTAAAGAACAGCAGCCTGGGCAACTACATCATTCAGACTCGCAAGCTCAAGTCGCGTTGCAGGCAAGCGTGCAAAACGAGAAAACTCGTCAACCATCGCTTTCAAGCCTGCGACCTCACGCGTGATTGTTTCAGTGCACTCACTGATCACAGCCGCGACGCGCTTTTCATCCACGCGATCATCAAACCCGTTATTCGATCCGTTGCCGTTGGTCGTTCGCGCGTAACTCTTGGCAATTCGCTCGGCTGAAAGTTGAATCGGCGTAAGCGGGTTCTTGATTTCGTGAGCCATGCGCTTTGCGACTTCGCTCCACGCCGCCGCACGTTGCGCCGCCAGTAGCTCCGAAAGATCCTCAATAACCAGCACCACTCCTCGTCGCGGTCCTTTCGAATCGCGCAAAGCCGTGGCCGTCATCGACACCGGCAACGGTCCATTGCCGTTTGCAGCGCCTGCCAGTTGTGTCTGCTCGGTCGCATGTCCGGTTCGCCGTGCGCGGCGCAAGAGTCGATCTACAACCAACGAGTCTTCACTGCCGATTAAGTCAGTCAGTTTGGGATTCTCTTCGGATTTATCGACGAGGGCTAACATTCGCGTCGCCGACGCATTCAACGTCGTAACACAATCGTTCTCGTCGATCGAAACCACACCCGTTGAAAGCGATTGCAACACAGTTTCGATGTAGTTGCGCCGTTCGCGTAGCGCCATGTTCTTATCCCGCAACTCCGCGGCGCCGGCTTCGATGCGACTGCGATTCTCCTCGAGCTGCGCAGTCATCTGGTTGAACGATTCGGCCAGTAGTGCCAGCTCATCATCCGCAATGGTTGTGACTCGATGCTTCAGATTGCCACGCGCGATCTCATTTGACGCCTCAGCAAGCGCTTTGATCGGTGTCGCGATTCCTCGCGCTAAATAAATTGCCACCCAACTCGAAACG
>DASTVU010000418.1:0-6712 GCA_035758935.1 Pyrinomonadaceae bacterium
GGCCCTCCGTGGCCGCCCTCGGTTTAAATTGATTGACAGTGGGACTAATGCAGAGTACTTTATGTCACGAAGTAACGGCTATATGCGGAGATAGCAAAAGCCAACGATTGGAGTACAATGCGGCCACGATGACGCTTCTCGAGAGTATTAACTCACCTGCAGACCTGCGAACGCTTCCACCAGATCAACTTCGAACCGTTGCCGACGAAATTCGCGCTTACATCCTGGAAACGATGTCGCGCGTAGGCGGCCATACGGGTGCTTCGCTGGGCGCCGTCGAGCTTGCCGTGGCGCTGCACTACGCCTTCGATACGCCGCGCGACCGGCTGGTCTGGGACGTTGGCCACCAGGCTTACGCACACAAGATTCTGACCGGCAGGCGCGACCTGCTCCCGACGATCAAGCAGTACGGCGGCATCAGTGGTTTTCTCCGGCGCGACGAATCTGAATACGACACCTTCGGCGCCGGGCACGCTTCCACGTCACTCTCTGCCGCGCTGGGAATGGCGATCGCACGCGACCGGAAGGGCGAAGACCATCACGTCGTTGCCTTAATCGGCGATGCCTCGCTCGCAGGCGGCATGGCCATGGAAGCGATCAACCAGGCCGGACACTTGAAGAGCCGTCTAATCGTTGTGCTCAACGATAACGAAATGTCGATCGCGCCCGCAGTCGGCGCGTTGACGGGTTACCTCAATCGCATTCGCGGCGCTCACGGTTATCACCGCTTCAAAGATGAAGTTGAAGAGAAGCTGCGCGCGATTCCTTCAGTGGGTGAGCGACTGCACCACGCTGCGAAGACGATGAAAGACGTGATCGCGGCCGCCGTGTTACCTGGCGCACTTGTTAGCGAGCTTGGTTTCAAATACATCGGCTACGTTGATGGACACAACCCGCGTGCGCTCGTCGCCGCTTTGCAGGAAGCGAAACAGATCAAAGACGGACCAGTCATCGTTCATGCCTTAACCACGAAAGGCAAAGGTTTTCCGGAAACTGAGCCCGACTATTATCGCTGGCATGCAACCGGCCCGTTTGATCTAAAAACCGGAAAACCGCACAAGAGCACTTCAAAAACGCCAACGTACACAAAAGTGTTTGGCGACACGCTGGCAGAACTAATGGAGAAGGATCCGAAGGTCGTGGCGTTGACTGCGGCGATGCCGGATGGCACGGGCGTTTGCACAGCACTCGAGAAGTTTCCCGAAAGATCTTTTGACGTTGGTATTGCCGAGCAACACTGCGTCACGTTTGCGGCCGGAATGTCGTGCGAAGGACTGAAGCCGGTGTGCGCAATCTATTCAACCTTCCTTCAGCGTGGCTTCGATCAGTTAGTACACGACGTATGTATTCAGGATCTCAACGTGAAGTTTTGTCTCGATCGGGGTGGCGTTGCGGGTGGTGATGGACAAACTCATCACGGACTACTCGACATCGCGTATCTGCGACCGATACCAAACATCGTCGTGATGGCGCCGAAAGACGAAGGCGAGATGCGCGACATGATGTTCACCATGCTCGAGCATGCGGGAACGGCGGCGATGCGTTATCCACGCGGCAACGGCGTCGGCGTACCTATCGATCGCGAGCCCCAACTGCTCGAAATCGGCAAAGGTGAAATACTGCGCGATGGTGGAGAAGTAGCGATTGTTGCTTACGGCTCTATGGTCCATCCGTCGCTTGCGGCTGCTGAGCGGCTGGCAAAAGATCGCATCGAGACCACGGTTGTTAACGCAAGATTTGTTAAGCCACTCGACACTCCGTTGCTACTCGCGCTGGCGCGCACAAAACGCGTGATTGTTACGGTCGAGGAAGCATACCTGGCGGGCGGTTTCGGATCGGCGGTGATGGAGTTGCTCGAGGAGAATGGCCTCCAGGACAAGGTTCACGTGGTGCGCATGGGAATCCCGGATCGCCTGATCACTCACGGTGACGCAAAATTATTGCTGGCGAAGTACGGGCTCGATGCTGACGGCATCTACAACCGCGTGAAAGAGAGTATCGACGTGTTGGACGATCGTCGCACCAAAGCACGCCGCACAGTCTCTTAAGCCACAAAAGGCACAAAAGTCACATACCCATTTGTGCCTTTTCGTGGCAAACAGTGCACCATTTCCGTTCTTCTCCCATTAAATCTCTCCCAAAAACTCGTGTTCTGTGCGTGGCCTCATGATTGCAAAGAAATCGGGCAGGCTAATCCTCCCGGCAATTGTGCCTAAAGTAAGTGAAACCATGAAATATAGATTTGATAGCGCGATTGATTCCCCTAATCTGGTAACGGAGCCGCAGTTTGACGACGAGCGAACGCTGCTGTCGGCGCGGCCCGTTGTGCCTTTGGAGAAGATCAATGCGAAGGTCCGGCACCGCAGACAATGGATTCTGGGGGGCGCGTTTGCAATTGCGATGATGCTTGGTGCGGCATCGGCTCTACTAGCCTCGTACCTCAAGATGCGGAATGTTCAAACCGTGCCGGCTGAGATCACACAGGTGAACGTGCCTGAGGCGCCGGTTGCCGTGGCTGAGAATCCACCTGCTGAGACACCTGCTGTTGAAGAAACGGCTGATACAGAAGCGTTCATTCCCGCGGAGGAGAGCACGCCTAAGAAACCGCCAGTGAAGCGGAAAACCGTCGTGGCTGCTAAGCCTGACGACTACATGGGCTTACCAACCGACACGCGGCGGGTGAATGAAGACGACGCGTTGCATCAGATTCGCGATACGGTGCTTTACGATGAGTGGCAGGAACGACGTGCCCGACGTGTTTGGAGGCGCGAGCGTCGTCGCGCAGAGCGCTACAACAACCATCGCGATCTTTCGAATCTCGATGAGATCTTCGAGGGCCGCAAAAGACCTAATCCGTAATCAATCTGCGTAATCCGTGGATACAAAAATAGATGTATTGACGTAATCGTGATCGAGTGGCATCATCTGGTTCACTACATTAGGTTCGCCCTGTTTTCAACTCACACTTTTTAATAGCAATCCCCGACATTTGATTAATGAATCTGTTTTCTGCGCCACGAGGCGTGGGGATTGGTGAATCATCATGACTAGACAGATGTATCGCGAGCGGGAGTGTATTCACCGCGAGGAAGGCACTGATGGTGATTTCTACAATGGTGTTTTTTACATTCAGGCTTTGCAACGACTCCGCGTAAATGATGCCGTGCAAATGGCTAGTAAGGTTACGTCATTCTTTTGGGCCGATGCTCCACACATTCTCGTTTGGCTCTGTGATAACTGCGCGGCAGAGCTTCGCTTGACCGACACGCCGCGAGCAATGACCAGACGCGCTTGATAAAGATTTACAGGAGTATTCTTGTTAATCTTGTGGGGTGACGCGCGAACGAATAGACAAGCTGCTTGTCGAGCGAGGTCTTGCAGACTCGCGCACGAAAGCTCAGGCAATGGTGATGGCCGGCATCGTGCTTGTCGACGAGCAGCGGGTTGAAAAACCTTCCCACCAGTTCGATACAAACTCATCAATTCGTATAAAGGGCGGCGACGATCCAACTACAAGGTACGTCGGGCGTGGAGGTCTGAAACTCGAAGGGGCGCTACGTGAGTTTCAGATAGTTGTCTCCGGATTAACGTGTCTCGATGTAGGCGCTTCGACCGGAGGTTTCACTGACTGTTTGCTGCAACACGGTGCGAAGAAAGTTTTTGCCGTAGACGTGGGTCACAACCAGATTGACTGGAGACTGCGCACTGATTCGCGTGTTGAAGTACGCGAAGGAGTAAACGCGCGCTATCTCACGCCGGAGGACTTTCCGCAAAAGTTTGATCTCGTCGTAATGGACGTCTCATTTATCTCTGTGACCAAGGTGTTGCCGGCGATTATTCCCTTGCTGGCGCCGGAGGGATCGTTCATTACGCTCATTAAGCCACAGTTTGAGGTCGGTCGTGGAGAAGTGGGCGGCGGCGGAGTTGTGCGCGATGAGGCGAAACGGTTGCGTGTGGTTCAGGAAGTAAATACTGCTGCACGCGCTCTCGGACTCGAGGTTGTAAACGTAATTGAATCGCCAATCACCGGCGCTGAAGGAAACGTAGAGTTCTTAGCGCTCTACAAGGTTCAATTGTAGGGGCGGCTCTCTGTGGCCGCCCTCGGTTTGAATCGATCTTTGGCAACATGCTTTGTATAAACCAAGGGCGGCCACGGAGGGCCGCCCCTACAGTTGAACCGCGGCGTTCGTAAACAATCGACATTGCGCCTTTGCGTGAGGATGTTTTACGCTTCCCCTCCATGTCTTCAATCAAGCGGATAGGCATCGTCCTTAAACCGCATCAACCTGAAGCACTGAAAACCATCTGCGAGTTGGTGGTGTGGCTTGCCGAGCGCGACATCAAGCTCATCGGTGGCCCGGAGATCGAGCGCGAGCAAATCGAGCACGAGACTGGATGTCCAGTAAAACAGGTTGTTAATGAAAGTCTAGCGAGCGAAGTCGATTTGATGCTTGTGCTCGGCGGCGACGGCACCATGATCGCAACCGCGCGCATGATCGGCGATCAGGAAGTGCCGGTCCTCGGCGTCAACTATGGCGGTCTTGGTTATCTCGCCGAATTTCGTATCGAAGAACTTTACACCGCGCTCGAATCGATCCTCGCTGGAAATTACCGGCTCGACCACCGTGTGATGCTCGCGGTTGAGTTGCGACGTGCCGGCGAGCCAACGAAAACGAGCCGGGTTCTAAACGATGTAGTCATCAACAAGTCAGCCCTCGCCCGTATCATCGAAATTGAAGCTTATTTGAACAGCCAGTTTGTCAACTCGTTTCGGGCGGATGGTTTGATAGTTTCTACGCCGACTGGCTCAACTGCTTACAATCTATCGGCCGGTGGACCAGTGATCTTTCCGTCAATGAACGCAGTGGTTATTACTCCCATCTGTCCTTTTACACTCTCGAATCGTCCGATTGTTGTGCCGGACGACGCCGAGATCAAATTACTGTTAAAGACGGACCAGGAAGAAGTGGCATTGACGCTTGATGGTCAAGTCGGTTTTCCTCTGAAAGTTGCGGATCAAGTCGTAATTCGAAAGAGCCAGACGACATTCAATCTCATTCAGCCAATGAACAGAAACTACTTCGACGTTCTGCGCGATAAGCTGCGTTGGGGTCGTTAGTAACTTGGACACAGTCAGTACCACCTCGCGGTAGCGGGTGGGTACGAAGTAAAGCGAAAAAAAATGTCTGACAAAAGAGACGACAAGCGAGTCGATCGAAATGCGTTTGAACGCGAGATAGGCACCGATCTCGACGAGGAGACTCCGGACAAGCCGAAAGGCATTGCGCTTCACAACAAGATCCTCGCTGGACTCGCGCTCGGTGTGATCGCCGGCGTGACTGTCAACCGGCTTTTTGGCGGCGATCATCCGAAGGTCGTGTGGGTAGTGGACAACATCACTCAGCCAGTGGGCCAACTGTTTCTGCGTTTGTTGCTGATGATAGTTGTTCCGCTCGTCTTTGCTTCACTCGTGGTGGGCGTCGCAGGGATTGGTGACATCCGCAAACTCGGGCGCGTTGGCCTGAAGTCGTTTGGCTATTGCCTTGTGATCTCCGCAATCTCAGTCGCTATCGGCATCACGCTCGCGAACACAATCAAACCCGGCAAACGCATCGATCCAAATACGTCTGCGGCATTGCAGCAACGATATGCAACGGATGCGACGAAGACTGTCGAAGCCGCGAAGCAGGCAAGTAGTGCGACGCCGAAGCCTTTGATGGCTGTGGTGGAGACGATCGTTCCAAAGAATCCGTTTTACGCGATCTCGGGCAGAGAAGATCCAAACATGCTTCACATCATGTTTTTTGCCCTCATCGTCGGCATCGCGATCACCCTCCTGCCGGTGACGGTTACCGAGCCCGTGCTGCGTGTGCTCCAGGGCGTTTACGAGATCACAGCGAAGATCATTGAGATGATCATGAAGTTTGCGCCGTACGCCGTGGCCTGTCTGCTTTTTAACAACACCGCGCGCTTTGGTCTCGACTTGTTGCAGGCACTGGCGTGGTTCGTGCTGACCGTGCTGCTCGGCTTATCGCTGCACATGTTTGGTGTTTACTCACTTTCGATCTATTTCCTGTCGCGCATTTCGCCGATCGAGTTTTTCCGGCGCATTAAAACTGTGATCCTGACTGCTTTCTCAACGTCGTCGTCGAACGCCACTTTGCCGACGGCGTTGCGAGTGTCGGAACAGAACCTTGGCGTGCCTCAGGAGATCAATAGTTTCGTGCTGACTGTCGGGGCGACAGCGAATCAAAACGGCACTGCACTGTACGAAGGTGTGACGGTCCTGTTCCTGGCCCAGCTTGCCGGGGTCGATCTGACGCTGGCCCAACAATTGATGGTGGTCTATCTCGCAATTCTCGGCGGAATTGGGACGGCTGGTGTCCCGTCCGGTTCGATTCCTTTCATCATTGGCGTCCTCGTAACGATTGGCGTAAATCCGGCGTTGATCGCGATCATTCTGGGCGTTGATCGCATTCTCGACATGTGTCGAACTACACTAAACGTCACCGGCGACATCACCGCAGCGACATATGTGGCGCGTTCTGAAGGTTATGAATTGCTGAAACCGCATGAGCCTGCAATTGCGCATGCGGGTGTGCCCGTAGGCGAGCGTGGCATGGATTAACGTTTAGTAACAGCCGTGTCACAATCTGCGCATAGCGTTTGCATTATGATTCCCCCTTGGAGTGCGGCGGCCTGACGCCGCTTT
>DASTVU010000419.1:0-5798 GCA_035758935.1 Pyrinomonadaceae bacterium
CGTGGCGCTGAAGAAACAGGCGATACTGCGCTATCAAAGGAGCAAGCGACGAAAGAGCTTGATGCCGCACAGCCGCGAGTCCTGCCAGAGGCTATGCCGAGCGTGACCGAGCATACGACACGCGCATTTGATCCGATCTACGTTGAACGAAAATCAAAATGAAGAGCCACGAAGAAGTACGAGTGAAGAGTTAGCCACAAAAAGGCACATAAGGCACAAAAGAATTTACGAATGTGCGGTGGGGCGGGAGTGTTTGATGTGGCGCCACACCCACCAGGCCACGAAGAGAACGCCCGCGATGCCGATTAGGAAATCGAAGCGGTGAAACCAGGTCTTTAGCGTCGGGTCTTTATCCCACTGCTCGCCAAGCTTCTGCCCTATGTAGGCCAGTCCCAAACACCACGGCAGCGACCCGGCAAACGTGTAGATCACGAAGCGCGTGAGATTCATTCGTGCTACACCTGCCGGAAACGCGATGAACGTTCGAATCGCCGGTAACAGCCGACTGACAAAAACGATCACTTCTCCATACTTCGCAAACCAACGATCAGCGATGTCGAGATCGTGCCGCGAAAGTAGAATGTATTTTCCGTACTTCTCAATGAAAGGGCGACCGCCGTACATCCCAGCCCAGTAAGCCACGAGCGACCCCAATACACATCCAACTGCACCGGCGACGCCGACCCACCAAAGATTCATCTCGCCGCGACTTACCAGATAACCTGCGAACGGCATGATGATCTCGGAAGGCAACGGTATGCACGCCGACTCGATGGCCATCAAAAGAACAACGCCCATGTAGCCCATCTTGGAAATGGTGGCGACGATAAACCCGGAGAGTATGGTGATAATTTTTGCAATCATAACGAGCAATTTACCGATCAGACCAGCCATGCTGGCCGATCAATGGCACGAAAGCACATCCTCCATGATCTTCTTCCTTTCGCCCCTGATCGGTTTTAATTACTCGAATCAATCGCTGACATTCACGTGATTCACCGACGGGTACAACCAGACGACCACCCACCTTGAGTTGCGCGATTAGCGGCTCCGGAATTGTTGGACCACCGGCGGCGACAAGAATGCCATCGTAAGGCGCGTTTGCCGCCCAGCCAAGTGTGCCATCAAAGCATTTCACTGTCGCATTGTAAATTTCGAGTTGCCGAATTCTAGCTTGCGCTTCGCGCGCGAGATCGCCGATGCGTTCAATCGAATAGACCTGAGCTGCGATCTGGGCCAACACGGCAGTCTGATAACCGGAGCCGGCGCCGATTTCGAGTACTCGACTATTCGTGTCGAGCTCGAGCAACTCGGTCATCTTTGCGACGATGAATGGTTGTGAAATGGTTTGGTTCGCACTGATCGGCAAGGCGTGATCGCCATACGCACGACTCTGTAATGCTTCCGGTACAAAGAAGTGGCGCGGCACATTCCGCATTGCCTCGAGCACTTTTGGATCGCTGATGCCGTAGTGATCGCGCAGGCGTGCAACCATACGCTCTCTCGGGATGGAGTATTCCTGTAGTGAAGCAGGCCGATGTTTGTTTGCTGGCTGCACCGGAAACGAAATTCTACAAGTTAACTCTTATGGAGTAGTTCGGAGTCTTTAATGTAATTCCAGGTTTCAATGGCCGTCAGCGCCTGATGGTCCGTCATATCACTGCGCAGTGGCGTAACAGAGACATAGCCCTGTGAAACAGCGTGATAATCAGTGCCCTCAACCGAATTTCCATCGAAGTACTCTTCACCGATCCAGAAGTACGGTTTGCCGCGAGGGTCTATATGTTCATTGATAACGGGTCGAGCGTTCTTGATTCCCTGTCTGGTTACTTTGACGCCTTTGATCTCGCCGGGAGGGATGTTGACATTCAGAAGCGTGCCTTCGGGTAACCCTTCGTCCAGCACTTTTCGTACGGCCAGAACTGCAAAAGCAGCGGCTTCTTTGAAGTCGAAATTGTCGCGTGCAACGAGGCTCAAGGCCACACCCGGCACACCAAGAATAGTGGCTTCGAGTGCGCCAGCGACGGTTCCCGAATAAGTCGCATCATCACCGAGGTTGCCGCCGTGATTGATACCGGAGACGCAAATGTGTGGGCGCTCCGCATCGGGAAGAATCTTGTTGAGAGCGAGTGTGACGCAGTCGGTTGGGGTACCGTCGATGGACCAGTGACGGGCGTCGATCTGCCGGATTCGCAGCGGACGAGCGAGTGTCAGACTGTGGGAAGCCCCACTCATTTCAGACGCGGGCGCCACCACATAGACGTCACCAAGCGGCTTCAGGGCCTCCTCTAATTTGATCAGCCCGTCGGAATGGATACCGTCGTCGTTCGTAAGCAAGATGCGAATCATACCAATTGCCAATTGCCAACTGCCGATTGCCAATTTTCAATACCGAACTCAGCCAGTCCGTAAATTGGCAATTGGCAATCGGCAATTGGCAATCTGATTGGTGAGATAAGACGACGGCCTGAAGTTGTGCGGGAATAACTTAGTCGCGGGGAACGCGCATCCGGCCCTTCTTCTTATTGCGTTTCCGAGCCAGCGCCGACTTCAATTTCGCCTTTTGACCAGGAGGAATGAAAAACGCGTGTTTCTTCGCGTCTTTGATGATCTCCTCAGTCATCACCTTGCGCTTGAAGCGACGCAACGCGCTTTCAATCGATTCACCCTGATTAACAGTAACAATTGCCATTCGTTCTCTGCTTTCCTTTTCTTTAGATCCTTTGCAGGCCAGCTATTTAACCACAAAAGCCGACAAACGCACAAAAGAGCAGTGCCTAATTTGAGATCTTCTCTGTGCAATCTCGGTGTTCTCTGTGTCTCTGTGGTGAACTGATTCTCGCCAAAAACTAACCACAGAGACACAGGAAGGACGCAATGCACAAAAGTATAGGTCCTATAGCAAAATATAGGACCTATACTGTTCCTCCTGCAGGTTTCAGAACCTATACCAAAACGGCTTCGGCTGGTTCTTCTTTCTTTCGGCTGAGGCCCTTGATCTGCACCGGCTTATCAGCTTCCTTGGTGTCCAACTGCTTCTTCAACACCATTTCCTGATAAAGCTTGCGCATCATCACTGCCTCTTCGTGCGCGGTCTTCGGTCCCTCCATTTGCGGTTTGTTAGGCCGCATCAAATCAACTTCATTCAAAATCAAGCCATGGGTGTTGTCGGTCATTTCTACATTCTTGCCACCGGCAAAAATCTCGTGCCGGCCATGCTCCTGGTACCACTTCGCGACGGTCGCGTTCTGGTGCATGTTCTCGATGATGTTTCTCCAACCGATACCGGTGTTGTAGGCGCAGAACGAAATCTCGCCTTCCTGGGTACCGTAGGGAATGATGCACATTTCGGTGCGGCGGAAATCGTAGTTGAAGAGATCCTGGAACCACATTCCCGCGATAAACAGGAAGTTCCAGCGATCCGAACGACGCTTCTCGATGTCGTCTTTGCTGCGATCGCCGCTGACTTTGCCGTAGTCTTTGCCAGTGAGACCAAACGACTTGTCAAACTTCTTGAAAAGCTCGTAAAGGGTAAACTGCGATGGCGACTTATATGGATTGTAGTGCTTCAAGAGAGTCAAACCCATCATCAGGTTCGACATCCACTTGCCGCGCGCCGCGTCCGTGATCTTCTGCATGTCCTTAACGAGACCCGGAATGTTCAGAAACTCCGGAACCGGACGCATCTCTTTAAGTTCCTTATCGATCATCACTGCGGTACCGACGCCGCAATTCGGGTGACAACCACAAGAGACCTGACCCCACTCAGCTTGTGGACCATGAACGAGATCCGCGAAATCGGCGAAAGCTCCCATCAATGACAGCGGGAACCAATCGCGGGTCGGCTCAGTGATTCCGACCTGATTCTTCACGTCGTGAGCAAGGTGCGAAAGCGTGTAGCGCTGTTGCAGACGTCGCTGCTCGGTGATCTCTTCGTCGCGACCGGTGAATGAAACCGGCTGGAACGAAAGGAACGCAATCTTCTTCGGATTGTCGAGCGCGAAACGAATGATGGATCCGACCTGATCGTTGTTGATGCCGTTCACGAGTGTCGTCACCAGGACGATCTCGACGCCGGCTTCGTGAAGATTGTTGATAGCTCTCATCTTCACGTCGAACAGATTGCCTACCTGGCGGTGGCTGTTCGCATCGTTGCCGATACCGTCAAACTGGAGATAGACGTAACGAAGTCCGGCTTCAGCAGCCTCACGACAGAACTCTTTGCTCTTGGCAAACTCGATTCCGTTCGTCGCCGCCTGCACGCTGTTGTAACCAACTTTGCGCGAGTACTTGATCGCTTCGATAAAGTGTGGAGAGATTGACGGCTCACCGCCTGAAAACTGTACCGACATCTGTCGACGCGGCTTGATCGTGATCGCGTTGTCGAGGATCTCCTTGATCTCATCCATGCTCAATTCATGAACGAAACCAACCTGGTTGGCGTCCATGAAGCACGGGTCACACATCATGTTGCAACGATTCGTAAGGTCGACTGTCAATACTGCGCCGCGACCATACTTAACCGTGCTCGAACCGTGATTGTGGAGTTTCTCGTCGTTGTGCGCGTCGATGTCGCGACCGGGAAACATCTTCTCGATGTGCGTGAGAAACTTGGAATCGATGGCCATCATGTCTTCGAAATGGCCGTGGGTTGGACAATCCTTGATCATCCAGATTTCGCCGTCGCGTTCAATGATCTGGGCTTTAATTTCGCCGACCTTTTCATTAATTAGAACGCTGACGTCTTTCTTACCGCTGATGATCTCTTCGCGTGCTTCGATGACGCAGTTAGGACAGAGGGAATCGGTTGTGCGCGGCCAGCCTAGTGTTGGCTTGCTCTTCTGCCACGATTTCAAAAGGGGTTTGTCTGACCATTTTGGAGTAAAGGAAGGATTGGGCTTGTACTTATTTATTGACTGAATTGCGTTGAAAAGGCCTCCCGCAATGAAGGTCAATCCTCTCTCCGCATGCTTGATAGGTCGCATCGTATCTCCGTCCGTTTTCAATAGTTTATGGCGTACCCTGGCAGATCTATACAGACAAGGCCGCGGACCTTGTAGCAACGAGCATGCCGCCATCCGAAAATCAGGACTAACTGTAACTTTATCTATAACTTATCTGAGATGACGAGTTAGATGGGATGACGGGTTGAATGTGTCTCAATGCTACACAGGGTTGCGAATACGGACGGGATGTAACATTTTGGCCAGACGTTTTCACGCGAAGACACAAAGGACGCAAAGAAAGTCTTCCGTCTTCTTTGCGTCCTTTGTGTCTTCGCGTGAACTCTATTTATCGCCCATCGCGGTCCGCATTGCGGCAATGATGGCGTCGGTGACTCGTTTCTTGAACAGCTCGTCAAGCTTTGCGGGTGAGAGATCGAACTCGACCGGCGACTCTTCGATTCGCTTGATGATCGTGCCTTCAGAAAATCCAGCCTCGACGAGACGAATCACACCTTCGTTAGTCAACGTCGGAGTCTTCTCGAGCTTTGGCGCTGCAGCCTGACCACCTTCTGACGGCGGCTTGAGGATCCGCACCGTGGCCGATCCACTGAGGTTGTTGTCGTTCTGATTTCCACCTGACCCGCCACGTGATCGGCTTGATGATTGCGAGTTCGAACCAGAGCCGAAGATATTACTCTCACCGTTCTGCGTCTGCGATTCGCCGCCGTTCTGCTTCCTTGAGTCTTTAAAGAAAGGATCACCAGACCATTCATCGTCATCACTCACGAAAACAGTTCCCATCTGCGCCGAAAGCATCGCGAGGATGATTTTCTCGTTAACACCATTGCGCTT
>DASTVU010000420.1:0-5873 GCA_035758935.1 Pyrinomonadaceae bacterium
AATTCTTTAATACCAAAGCGCCAACAAGTTGGCGCACTCCAAGGAGGATTGTGATAGCCTCGCGTCTTTGAAGCCTATGACTGAAAGCAAACCTGCCAGCCTGCGAGACGTGCCGTCAGTAGATGCGTTGTTACGTACTGATGCAGCGCGTGAGTTGCGCAATCTGGTTGGACTCAGAAGATTGACGGGCATCGCTCGTTCAGTTACCGCTGAGATTCGTGCGCTCGTCCGTAATGAGGAATTCACCGCGGACAACGGCAACCAACAGGAGGCGCTTCTCGCAGAAGCCGTCAAGCGGATGGAAGCGAGCGCACGTCGCGAAGGCCAATCCGGTATCAAAGCCGTTATCAACGCTACAGGCGTTGTGCTGCATACGAACCTGGGCCGGGCGCCATTGTCGGACGCGGCGCGCACTGCAATCGACGAGGCCGCTCGTTACTGTTCCGTTGAATATGACCTTGAGAGTGGAGGCCGTGGCGGAAGAGCAGCACGAGTGGAGTCTCTCCTAAAAGATCTAACCGGCGCTGAGGATGCTCTGGTGGTGAACAACTGTGCCGCCGCAGCACTGTTGATTTTGACTGTGCTTGCCGGCGATGGAGAAACGATTGTTTCGCGTGGAGAGCTCGTCGAGATCGGTGGCGATTTTCGTGTGCCCGACGTAATGGCAAGCTCAGGTACGCGCATGATTGAAGTGGGAACTACAAACCGCACTCACCTCCACGATTATCAACGTGCGATCAATTCGAATACGCGATTGATCATGCGCGTTCATCCTTCGAACTATCGGATCGTCGGTTTTGCGAGCGCGCCTGAACGATCAGAGCTGGTCACGCTTGCACACGAAGCAGGGTTGTTGCTGTACGAAGATGCCGGATCCGGACAGTTAGATGATTTGCGAAAGTACGGAGTGATTGATGAACCGGTTGTACGCGAGATCATCGAGACTGGAGTTGATGTCACTTCCTTCAGCGGCGATAAGCTTCTCGGATCGGTCCAGGCGGGGTTGATCGCCGGCGCGCACGCGATCGTCTCTCGATTACGAAAGCATCCGCTCTATCGTGCGTTACGAAGCGACAAGATCAGGCTTGCGGCTCTTGAAGCGACGCTTCTCTCACATCAAAAGAACATGGCCCAATCTGAAGTGCCGGTGATTCAGATGCTGTCGCTCACGAGTGAAGAACTCAGGCAGCGTGCGCAACGCATCGTCGACGGTTTGAATGTGAATAAGCTCAAGGTTGAGTTGCTGGACGGTGAATCAGCACTCGGTGGCGGTGCCGGTCCGACTTCCACTTTTCCGACCACACTCATCGCTATCACACATCAGGAAAAGTCGGCACAGGATATCGAGCACCAGCTCCGCACCTCGTCCCCGCCAATCATCAGCCGCATCTCGGAGGGAAAGGTTTTGCTCGATCTGCGTACCGTCTTCGAGGATCAGCTCCCGGATATCCTTCGCGCCCTCAACAATCTATAGGTCTATAAGCACCATTTCCTTGTAGATTTAACAATGCTTGTCATTGTATAATCCGCTCGGCTTTGAAATCCCTTCCGGGCCATCGCTCCGCTGGCTTTCACCCTCTACCTTGATTCGAACAAAAGCACTAACCTCTTACTTTTCTGCATCCCTTATCGGCATTTCCGCCGGTCTGACGGGCTATGCGTTTCAGGCCCTGGGCATCATGCCCAACCTCGCGACATTTGTCCCGACCTCTTCGCCCACCGACCTCACAATCCTTAATGATTCAATCGCAGCGGTGTGTCTCGTAGTATTCGCACTCGCCTTGAGTTTGACGCTGAACCGCTTTGGCTTGCGTCGTTGCTGGCGGTGGATCTTAGTGAGCGTCGTCGCGGTGTGCGGCACCGGTATCGTAGGTTTCCTGGTCTTCAATATCGACCTGTTGCCAATCCCCCTACTGTTCAGCGGCGGTCTCTCGTTACTGCTCACACAAATCAATCGTCTCTGGTCTCTTGACCGGCAGCTAGCTCGCGCACTCTTTCACTCTTCCGCAGGAACCAATGAGTCGATCGGCGCAAACGCGAGACTGATGAGCGGACTAAAACTACTGAACACTGTGCTGCCGCTGAGTGAAGCAGTGGTTTTTCGTTACGACGAAATCGACTCGCTGCAACCTGTCGCACGCTTCAAAGGTGCTGCACCCAAGGGGCAGGACCCACGCCGCAACTCCGTCTGGCGTGAGGGCATCGATCTCTGTCAACGTGCCGTAGCCTCAGGAAAATTGGAGAGCCAAACATCGCCGGATAAAAATTCTTCAACTGTCGCAGTGCCTCTGCTTCACGAAAACGAAACGGCCGGTGTCTTGCTCATTCGACTCCCTTCGGAATTCTCTGTTGCTGATGCACCGTTACTTGCAGCCGTTGGTTCTCAGTTCGCTCGCAACCTGGAGCGTGAAAGCTTCTCTCAAAACCACGCGGGCTCGCAGGCGCTCAGTTACTTCTCGCAGAGTGGCAGCAAGAAAAAAATCGATGCGCTAAATGTACTGAAAGCGATTACTGTCGAACAACGATGTGAAGCGAGCACTCTCGCGCAAATAGATGATGGCATCGTCATCGCATATCTCGATGGCACGCTCGCACTCGTCAATCAAACACTTCTCGGGTTCGCCGTCCTCACTTCGGAGCAGGTTTCCAAAATGGATGTGTTCGACTTGCTCAACAAGTTCCGGACCGATGTTTTTGACGAACCCGCGATCGCAGTAAGACGCGTGTTGCAAACCGGCGACGAGTACGAAGGTGAGCTCAACTTCGAACCCAAGAACCAAATTCTCAACCTGAGGATCTCACTACTTCGAGAGCGAAACGAACCGATCGGCATCGCGATCTACGTTAAAGATGTGACCGCGACGAAAGAGTACGAGAAGTTAAAGAGCGACATGATTTCGCTGATGTCGCACGAGCTTCGCACTCCGCTCACAAGCATTAACGGCTTTGCAGAGTTGCTGACCGCAGATGAAACGATTCCATCACAAGCGCGCGAATTCGTTTCGATCATTGCGAACGAATCGCAACGAATGTCGCGGATGATCAATACCTTCCTTTCAGTGACGCAGTTGCAACGTAAAGACAAGCAGGAAGTCCTGAAGATTCCGCTTCGTCTTGACGAAGTCGTGCGCGAGACCATCACGTCGCTGCAGCCTGTAGCGAAGAAGAAGCGTATTCGTCTCATTGAACAACCTGCGCATCGCATTCCTCCAGTAGCCGCAGACAAGGGCTTGATCACTCAGGCGGTGAAGAACCTCGTCAACAACGCGATCAAATACAGTCCGGAGCGAACTACGGTGACGGTTTCAACGGCGCTCGAGGCTGAAGCAGTTCGAGTTTGTGTTGAAGATCGCGGGTTCGGTATTCCCGCTGAAGCTAAGGAACGCGTTTGGGACAAGTTCTATCGCGTGGTTCGCGAGGGCCAGGAGAAGGACGAGGAGTCAACCGGTCTCGGATTATCGTTTGTGCGTGAGGTTATAGAGCAACACGGGGGCCGAGTTGATCTCGACTCAGAAGAGGGACGTGGTTCGAAGTTCAGTTTCACGCTGCCGCGATTATGAGCCGCAGATTTATATGCGATTGATGGTGCCGCGACAGGTCTCAGCGCCGCAGATGCAACGCTTGTCGTCCGAATGCAGAGTTGATTCGTAATCGATCGTGATTTCTTCGCCGGCTTCTATGTCGCGCAAGGCGATGAAGAGAATGTGGTCGTAGAGGATCTGCATAAAAGCATTCGGCACACATGAATGATTTATGTAGTGGGTGCCGTTGCCGCCGAGACTGCCGTCCAGACTCCAGCGATTGTTAACCTCACAAATCCGCAGCATCTTTCGATGTGCTCGGCGACGCGCCTCAGCGTTTGTGATCTTCTCGCCGGTGTATTCTGCGATCTTGTGTCTCTTCTTGAAAGGTAGGGTGGCGAAGCAGCCTTTGCCGTGTATAGGCGAAGGCTTGATTGCCAGTCCGTGGGCCAGCTTCATGTTTCGTTTACTTGAGCTTGAAGGTGCGCGCTATTAAGTCGGTTTGATTCCGAATGCGAGCCAGCTTGTCGCGTAATCCAGTAAAGCGCAAGGCGTAAATCGTGCGGTTGTCAGCCTGCAAGTAATACGTGCGTCCCAGCATCGGCTTACCGGTTCTGACAAACTCATAGGACATCGTGACGCCGTCGAGTCTGCCGTTGAAGGCTTCCTGCTTGCCGTCAACAAACCCGGGCAGAAATCGCAGTCTCAGATCCTGATCGCGGCGCGCGACCTCTGCGGGCGTTGTGCCGGCATCGACAACTTCTTTGCGAATGGTCAGGTATCCATCAAGGCGATCGCCGTAAACAAACTCCGGATGTTCGTGAGCTGCATCCGGCTCGAGGATCGAACGCCACGTCGGTGAAGGAATTTCGAAAGTGTACTCGACCTTGTCGTGCGTGTAGGTTTGCTGCGCCAACGCGAGTGGCGCTGCCAGTGCAATCAAAACCAAGGCTAAAGCTAGAATCCGTCGCATTCACTCCTCCAAAGCTTGTCAGATGCCCGTGGTAAGTATGGTCGTTGCTCAATAGGTCGTATAGGACTTAGAGGACTTATGCCAGTTGAGAAATAATCGCCTTCTGAACTCCTATTAGCTCCTGAATTCCAAGCTCTCCGAGCGCAACCAATTCATCCATTTGTGCGCGGCTGAAGGGCTCGCGTTCAGCGGTGCCCTGGAGCTCGATGAATCTTCCATCACCGGTGCAGACGATGTTCATATCGACTTCGGCGCGCGAGTCTTCATCGTATTTTAGATCCAGGAGCGGCGTGCCTCCGACGATTCCCACACTGACGGCCGCGACCTGATCCGTCGTTATCGATCTTGTGATCTTTCCGATTTTGAGTAACTGGTGATTCGCGAGAGCGAAGGCGACGAAAGCGCCCGTGATCGCTGCGGTGCGCGTACCACCGTCGGCTTGCAGGACGTCGCAATCGATAGTGATCGTGCGTTCTCCGAGTGCTTTCATATCCGCAACTGCGCGCAAGCTTCTACCTATCAGTCGCTGTATTTCGTGCGTGCGGCCGGAAGGTCCACCACGCCCGATTTCGCGCGCCGTGCGAGTTTGTGTTGCGCGCGGCAACATGGCGTATTCGGCGGTCAACCATCCCTGTCCTTGATTTCTTAAGAATGGTGGAACGCGGTCTTCGAGCGAGGCCGCGCAAACGACGCGAGTGTTTCCCATCTCGATCAGCACCGAACCTTCGGCGTACGGCAAAAAGCCCGGCGTGATTCGTGCCGGACGCAATTCATCTGAAGCGCGTCCGTCAGTGCGTGCGAAGCTCATCGTGTCCCCAAATCTCTACGGCTTCAAGAATGGAAGGAGCCGAACCTAGAAATCTCTCGGCTACTTTAGCAAATCTTTCGGCTGCGTCGGTCACATAAAAATGGTCTAGATCATCACAAAGTTGGCGTTCCTGGTAAAGACCGAGAATATCTTCGTGGGTTAAATCTGAACTGTTGAGAAGCGATTCTACGTCGTGAGCAGTTGCGGCGCCTGAATCTATTAGATCGACTTCACTGCCGACGGTGTTACTAATCACGTCGCGCAGGATTGGATAGTGCGTGCAACCAAGCACCAGAGCGCCTAATGACTTTCCAGCGAACTCGCTCAAGTAATCTTTAGCGACTGCGCGTGCTACGTCTGAGTCGGCCCATCCTTCTTCTGCTAGAGGAACAAAGAGTGGGCACGCGCGCTCGATAACCTGGCCTGTCGCACCCATTGCGGCGATAGCTTTTGCGTATGCGTGACTCTGCACGGTCGCTTCTGTGGCGATAACCCCGATGTTTGCGCCTTGGGCAATTTCAACCGCGGCTCGCGAGCCGGGTTCTATCACGCCGATAACAGGAACTTTGAT
>DASTVU010000421.1:0-4026 GCA_035758935.1 Pyrinomonadaceae bacterium
ACAACCGCGTGCTCGTGCCGATTTATCATCCGAGCCCGCAGGTGCTGGCATCGCACCGGCGCGAAGCGGAACAGTTAGAGGATTATAAGGTGGTAAGAAAGGCGTGCGACGAAATAGATCATGGATGAGTATCAAGCAATCAGAGATGGTGGCGCCGGACTGATAGACCTGTCGTCGGCACGCGGGCGTATCCGTGTGAGTGGGTCGGAGGCGGTGATGTTTCTCAACGGCCTCATGACAAACGATATGAAGACGCTCGCCGCAAACCGTTGGATGCCGTCAGTGTTTCCGACGGTGCAGGGACGTTTGATCGGCGCTGTGCGTGTCATTCGTGGAAGTGAGCCGTCGTTTCTGATCGACACGGAGACGGTATCGCACGACGCTGTGCTGAAAACTATTTCGCGGTTCACGATGGCAGGCGATTTCAAAGTGTCGGATGTCACTGCTGAAACTGCGTTGTTGACAGTTCAGGGTCAAATTGCTGGTGAAGTTATCGACAAGGTGTTTGAAACCTCCGCATCGGAGATACCAGCCAACGGTGTTTCAGAAATTCTGTGGCAAAACCTTCCTGCGACGATCATCCGCGCGTCTCACACGGGTGAAAATGGTTTCGATATCCTCGTTGACTCGTCGCAAAAAGCTGAACTCCTTCAGGCGCTCGAGACCGCAGGCGCACAACCCATCAGCGAAGACACGCTCGAAGTCCTTCGCGTCGAGGCCGGTATCGCTCGCTTTGGTCGCGACATCGATGAAGCGCATGTTGTTCCGGAAACAAATCTTGACGATGCGGTGAGTTACACGAAGGGCTGCTACGTGGGGCAGGAAATTATCGTGCGGATCAAGCATCGCGGTCATCCGGCGAAGAAACTAACCGGACTGCGTTTTGAAACAGACGCACAGGTTGAATCAGGAGCAATCATAAATTCGACGGAAAATCAGGAAATCGGGCGGGTCACGTCAGCAGTGATTTCGCCTCGAATGGGAAGTATCGGGCTCGGCTACATTCGCTACGAGCATCTCGCCGAAGGAACACGCGTAGTAGTTAGTGACGGGATTAATGCAACTGTTACTGCTCTGCCGTTTGTAGGAACTAATGGCTGAAGACCTCGATTACGCACAAGCACAACTCGCTTACTCGATCATTCAAAACCTGATCGAGCACACACGCGTCGTTAGCGATCTGATCGCGATGATGGCCCAGGTGCTCGACGAAGACACGACCAAAGCCCTCACGCAAACGCCGACATGGACTGCTTATTTGGACAGCCGTCGATCGCTGGAAAAAACTAAAGCTGATGTGGAGAAGTTTGCGGAGATACTGAAAAAACTAGCCACGGATGAACACGGATAATACGGATCAGAATTCATATCAGTGTCATCCGTGTTTATCTGTGGCTAAATCTATCTGATTACCATTATTACCTGGCGCTCACGTCCACCATCGAACTCGCAAAGAAAAATTCCCTGCCAGCGTCCGAGCAGCAACTGTCCATCGTGAAAAGGAATCGTGACTGAGGAACCGGTGAGACTCGCCTTGATGTGGGCGTCGGAGTTTTCTTCGCCGTGACGAAACCCCATTCCGTGCTGTGGAATCAGAGTGCGGAGTGCGTGAAGCATGTCACGCGGTACATCCGGGTCGGCGTTCTCGTTGATCGTGAGGCCGGCGGTGGTGTGCTGCACGTAAAGTACAACCACACCTTCCCGCTGCCCTGACGACTTTAGTTTTTCTCGAACGAGGTCGGTGAACTCGACTAGCTCTTCACGGTTGCGCGACTTTACTTTTAGAACAAACATCTCTAACGCGAACCCGAAGCTTTACGCTTGAGCAACGCCCAACCCGTTGGAAGCACGGCTGCCGCAAGCGCGATCTTGATGACGTCGCCGGCGAGATACGGCAACACGGCGATCTTGAAGGCCGTTACTGGCGGCGTGTTTGTCAGAATCGCATAGAAGGCCCAGCCGCCAAGCAGAATGATCACCGAACCAATCGCCATTGCCGCGACGGCTGTGTGATATTTCTTGTCCCAACCGTTTTCAGCAAACGCGCCCGTGACAAATGCAGCTGCGGGGAATGCGATGAGATACCCTGCTGTTGGTCCAAGAAACCGCAAAATACCCGGCGCTCCGCCTGGCGCAAAGAACGGCAAGCCAATCGCACCTTCCACCAGATAGGCAATCACCGCGGCCGCTCCCAAACGTGAACCGAGTAAGGCGCCGGTCAGCAACACTGCAAAGCTCTGCCCGGTGATCGGTATCGGTCCGATATGAATTGAAAACTGCGCCGCCGCCGCAATGAACAAACTAAAAACAATCACTAGCCCTGCGGAACGGACTGAATCGAGCGGCGCAAGCGCCGCTCCCATCAATGTGTCAGCTTTAGCGTATGTAGTCATGATCTTTGTTCTTTGAACTTTGTACTTTGTATTAAACACCAAACACAAAGTACAAAGTACTAACTACCAAGTACTAATCTCCTGCCGCAGTCTTAACCGCCGTTTCTTCAGTCGCACGTGGCTCAGCCACGATGTTTCCAATCCGCATTCCATGGAAAGAGCGCCACACGAAAAACACTGAGACGAGGAAAAACACTGCCGCCAGTATGTGCGTCACCGTCGCGTTGCCATTGCGCGCCGTCAAACTAACCGCGAGCTCGACTGCAAGCAATCCAAACAGAGTCGTGAACTTGATCACCGGGTTCATCGCGACTGACGAAGTGTCTTTGAACGGATCGCCAACGGTGTCGCCGACGACTGTCGCATCGTGAAGCGGCGTTCCTTTCATCTTCAGATCGACTTCGACAACCTTCTTCGCATTGTCCCAGGCGCCACCGGCGTTCGCCATGAAGATCGCCTGGTACAAACCAAACACCGCGATCGAAATCAAGTAGCCAATAAAGAAGAACGGTTCGACAAACGCGAACGCAAGTGTCGAGAAGAAGACCGTCAGGAAGATATTGAACATACCCTTCTGCGCATACTGCGTGCAGATCTGAACAACCTTCTTACTGTCTTCAACGGAAGCTTTCTCCACACCCTCGAGCCGGATGTTGGCCTTGATGAACTCGACCGCGCGATACGCGCCGGTAGTGACGGCCTGGATCGAGGCACCGGTGAACCAGTAGATAATCGCACCGCCTGTGATCAATCCCAGCACAAACGGAGCATGAAGCAGCGACAAGCCTGCAGTGTCAGTACGTAGACCATCCGTGAGCGTCATGATAATCGAGAAGATCATCGTCGTCGCGCCGACCACCGCGGTTCCGATCAGCACGGGTTTGGCTGTCGCCTTGAAGGTGTTGCCCGCGCCGTCGTTTTCTTCGAGAAGATGTTTGGCGCGCTCGAAGTTGACGTTGATGTTGTGATCTTTCTTCAGCTCTTCTTCGACATTTGGCACCTGTTCAATCAGCGAGAGCTCGTACACGGATTGTGCGTTGTCGGTTACCGGGCCGTAGGAGTCAACGGCGATCGTGACTGGTCCCATACCCAGAAACCCAAAAGCCACGAGACCGAAACCAAACACGGGGGCAACCACTGGATCGACCATCAGCGCGCCTAAACCAAATCCCGCGTCAGCTCCAAGGTTCGTGAAAAGATAAGCAACTGCCATCAGGCCGACGATGCTGATGCCGAGCCAGTAAGCCGAGAAATTGCCCGCCACCAGACCGGAGAGAATATTCAATGAAGCCCCGCCTTCTCTTGAAGACGTGACCACTTCGCTGACGTGGCGCGACTCGGTGGAGGTAAACACCTTCACAAGCTCAGGAATCAACGCACCCGCGATGGTGCCGCAGGAAATGATGACCGCGAGTTTCCACCAAAGCGTCGGGTTGCCGCTGAGCGTCGGAATCGTCAAGTATGAAACGATGAACGTGATCACGACCGAGACAACCGAGGTGATCCACACGAGCGACGTCAACGGCGCCTCGAAGTTCATCGAGTCAGCGTTTCGGTAACGCGCTTTGGCGATTGCATCGTTAATGAAGTACGAGAGTCCGCTCGCGATGATCATCATCACGCGCATGACGAA
>DASTVU010000422.1:0-10297 GCA_035758935.1 Pyrinomonadaceae bacterium
GTCATGTTCGCCAAACCCAAGGCTGTCGATTTCTTGAACCCGTATGTCTAACCACGGGCGGCCACGGAGGGCCGCCCCTACAGTACGTTCCGAGACGACCATGAAACCTGTGGTGCTTAGTATTGCGGGGCTTGATCCTTCCGGAGGGGCGGGGATTGTTGCCGATATCAAAACGATCGCGGCATTCGGTTGTTTTCCTGCCGCCGCGATAACGTCAATCACGTTTCAGAACACGACTGGAGTCTTTGGCGCCGAGCATCAGAGCGCCGCGAGTCTGCGAGCCCAGGTAAAGCCGATTGTCCAAGATCTAAATCTGGCCGCAGCGAAAACAGGAATGTTGCCGACAGCCGAGATCGTTGCAGAAGTCGCCCGGTTGTTCGCGGAAGAAAAACTGCCTGCACCCGTTGTCGATCCAGTGGTGGTAGCAACATCAGGCGATGTGCTGATCGACGAAGCGGCTTTTGAGATCCTGAAGAGCGAACTCTTTCCACTCGCGCGCGTTGTTACTCCAAACATTCCGGAAGCAGAAAAGCTCACCGGCATAACAATTCAAAACGAAGCCGACATGCGACGCGCGGCCGAAGCAATTCAACTACTCGGCGCGCGCGCCGTCTTAGTTAAGGGCGGACACCGCCACATCGATGCGCAAGCTCTCGATGTCCTCTTAACTGAAAACGGAATCTTTACGGAGTTTCGAACTGATTACATCAATGCCGGTGAAGTGCACGGCTCGGGTTGCACCTTGTCTGCCGCACTCGCTGCTTGTCTCGGAAAAGGCTTGAACCTCGAAGAAGCAGTCAGCGCTGCAAAGAAATACGTGACCGACGCAATTCGCAATGCGACTCGCCTCGGTCACGGTGCAATGCCACTCTAGTCCACAGATTACACAGATTGCACAGAAATTTCTGTGTAATCTGTGGCTGGTTACTCGATCGTCACTTTCTCCATCTTCACTTCCGATACCGGCCGATCGCCAGGCGCAGTCTGAGTGGTCGCAATCGCATTCACCACCTCCTGCCCTTCAGTTACCTGTCCAAAGATCGTGTAGCTCGGTGGTAACGGATAGTCGACGTGCATGATGAAGAACTGTGATCCATTTGTGTTTGGACCAGCATTGGCCATGGCCATCGTGCCGGCTTTGTAACCTCGCTGATACACAGGCGACCTCGGATCGATCTCGTCGTTGAACCGTCCGCCCCACGCGGATTCGCCGCCACGTCCGGTACCCGTCGGATCGCCACCCTGGATCATGAAACCCTTGATCACGCGGTGAAAGATGATGCCGTCGTAGTAGCCACGCTCAGCGAGGGTGATGAAATTCTCAGTGGTCTTGGGTGCGTCCGACTCCAACAACTCGACTCGAATCGTCCCTTTGTTTGTTTGGATCACTGCCGTTCGATTTGCCATGGTTTCTCCTTACTGGTTGATTAATTGCTGTTCAATATGAATTTGCTCAATATGAATTGCTCGATCGCCAGGGCTACACCGTCCTCACGATTGGAAGCAGTCGGATGCAAGCCCGCAATTTCTCGCAGCGACAGCGGCGCGTTGGCCATCACCACGCCGGTGCCTGCGAATAAAAGCATTTCAAGATCGTTGTAATTGTCGCCGATAGCCATTATCTCTTCGCGACTCACACCCAACTCCGCCGCTGTGGCAGCGACGCCTGCGCCTTTCGACGCCGCTGGATTCACAACATCAAGAAGAGTGAAATCCTGTTCGAGATACTTCGTGCTGAGAATCTTCACTGTCGAGCCGAGCTCTGATTTAAGTACTTCCTCGAGCTGGTCCATCTCCTCACAACCACCCGAGAACGAGAGATGAATCGGGTCGTGGTCCAGGTAGTCTTCTAGTGAGTTTACCTGCTGCACTGCGCGAGCGCCTTCCTCCTCACCATGAATTCGTCTGGCCCAGGTGATGTATCTGTGAGCCGCTGAATTCCCGCCGCGAATGTGATCGTAAACAAGTACACCCAAACCGTCATGGTCATCGCTAAGCAGCGCATCAGCGCCGGATCCGCGACCCACTCGCAATGCGTCGTGCGCGGCTGCGAGCGGCAGTGGCAACACTGAAACGGTTTGCAGAGTGGCGGCATGTTTGGTCAATGCGCCGTTATGTGAGATCAGGGGAACGTCCAGACCTAGCTCGAGCGCCACAGGCCGCGAATCGCGAAAACGACGTCCGGTGACGAGTGCCACATGCACGCCTTGTTCGCGCGCATTGTCGATAGCGACGCGATTTCGCTCAGAAATATGGCCCCGGGAATCGAGCAACGTCCCGTCGAGATCGAGGGCGAGCAGGCTTATCGTCATAAGGAAAGCCACAAAGTAGCACAGAAAGAGATGGCCACAAAAAGGCACAAAAATCACAAATGCCTGATCTGAATCTTTTGTGCTTCTTCGTGGCTATTTTCCACAATTGTGATATTATGCGCCCCCCACTTAGCTACAACAGAATCTTGGGAGGTAGAGAATGCGAAGACTATTGATGTCTCTTGCTGTAATTGCCTTGGTGTCGGCCTCAACCGTTGTCTTTGCCCAGGGCTTCAAGAAAATTAGCGAATTGCTGACCGGATACCAGGAGGTCCCGGCAGTTTCGACTACAGGAAGTGGAACTTTTAATGCGCGAATCAGCAATGACGAATCGCGGATTGACTGGGAACTCAGCTATTCCGATCTTGAAGGCGCTGTGCAACAGGCCCACATTCACTTCGGAAATGTTGGCGTAAACGGCGGTATCAGTGTGTTCCTTTGCACCAATCTCGGCAATGGACCCGCTGGAACTCAACCCTGTCCCGCGCCTCCGGCAACCATATCGGGCACGATTGTCGCCGCGGACGTCAGTCCTAACATTCCGGCAACCGCTGCGGCCCGAACTCAGGGAATTAACACAGGTGAGATTGACGAGTTGATTAGAGCTATACGTGCGGGTTCGACTTACGTCAACGTTCACAGCACACTCTGGCCCGGCGGCGAAATCCGCAGCCAGATCGACGGCAACAGCGGCCACAGCCACTGATCCGTCAGAAAGAATGCTCCTTCTTTCGAGTTAAGTGCTTGCTCCGAGTGCAATAGGTTTGCGGCACCACGCGCACAAACCTATTGCACTTGTTTTCTCCTGCCTCAGTTCAAATCCGCGTTACCTCTAATCTTCATTTCTGTCGCATACTTGCGGTTGTTCGCCCGAATTCGCCCAAACACAAGGAAGTTAGCCAATGAACGTCACTCATCTCGAATGTGGCCTCTGTGGCCTGGAGCACGAGGCACATCGGTTGCACAATCTTTGCACGGCCTGCGGTAAGCCATTGCTGGTTCGCTACGATCTAGACCGAGCCAAAATGACTTTGACGAAGGAGTCACTTGCGTCGCGTCGCCCCGACCTCTGGCGTTATCGCGAGGTGCTGCCGGTCGAAGACGACAAGAACATTATTTCGCTTGGTGAAGGCTGGACGCCATTGCTGCATGCCCCACGTTTGGGTAGACGCGTCGGCCTCCATGATCTTTACATCAAAGACGAATCGCAGAACCCGACGCAGAGTTTTAAGGCCCGCGGAATGGCCACGGCCGTCTCGATGGCGAAAGAGCTGGGAGCCGCAAAGCTTGCGGTCCCATCGGCCGGAAATGCTGCGGGTGCTTTGGCTGCTTACGCCGCCCGCGCCGGGCTGAAGTCGTACATCTTCATGCCGCGCGACACGCCGCGAGCGAACGTTGTCGAGTGTGAACAAACCGGCGCTCGTGTGACCTTGATGGATGGACTCATAACTGACTGCGGCGCGGAAGTAGGCAGGCGGAAAGAAAAAGAGGGCTGGTTCGATGTGTCCACGTTGAAAGAGCCTTACCGGGTTGAAGGAAAGAAGACGCTTGGATACGAGGTTGCGGAGCAACTGAGCTGGGAATTACCCGACGTGATCATTTATCCCACCGGGGGCGGCACGGGCTTGATCGGAATGTGGAAAGCGTTCGACGAGATGGAACGCATGGGCTGGATTGGAAGCAGGCGACCACGAATGGTGACAGTGCAGGCGGAAGGTTGTGCACCGATAGTGCGCGCTTTTGAAGAAGGGAATCGGTTCGCGGATGAGTTTCCGAATGCTGCGACCACCGCGTCCGGACTGCGCGTGCCGAAAGCAATTGGTGATTTTTTGATTCTCGATGCGTTGCGCAATTCGGGTGGAACTGCGGTTTCGGTAACTGATGAAGAGTTGATTGCGGCAACTCGCGAAATTGGCGCGGCTGAGGGAGTCTTCTGCGCACCGGAAGGAGCTGCGTGTTTGCCGGCGTTGCGGAAGTTGATGGAGACAGGTGAAGTGAGTCGCGGAGAGCGCGTGGTTCTATTCAATACGGGATCGGGTGTGAAGTACATGGAGTCGTTTCAGACGTAATCCACAGATTACACAGATGGATTTATGGAGGAGTTGAAGTGAAGTATCTCGGTGTTTTGGTTTTGTTGCTGGCGGCGACCTTTGGCGCGACTGCGCAGCAACCTTCATCCCCATGGTTAACGGAAGCAGAACGCGCGCGATTCGAAGAGTTGCGGCGCAGCGGGCTCGATGCTCTTTACAACATCGACTACGACAAAGCACAGCGCGACTTCAAAGAGATCGTTCAACTCTTTCCAAATCATCCCGGCGGTTATCAACTGCTTGCAGCGCGCGTATGGATCAAGACTCTCTATGAGTCGCGACGTCTGCAAGTTTCGCTTTACAGCTCCGAGTCGTTTTATACAAATGGCGACGATAAAGTCGATCCAAAGATCGTGACTGAGTTTCGCAACCTTACGCGCCAGGCAAAACAACTGGCCGAAGCAAAACTTAAACAAGAACCGAAGAACATCGAAGCGCTGGATTTCCTGGCCAACACTGAAGGATTGAAAGCGTCGTTTGAAGAGGCCGTTGAGCGGCGCCATTTCGCCGCACTTCGCAACGGCAACGACGCTGTAAATCATCATCGCGAAGTGTTGAAGCTCGATCCGAAATACATTGATGCGCAGATAACGATCGGTTTGTACGAGTATGTAGTTGGCTCGTTGCCGTTGCCGATAAAGATTCTTGCTGGTGCAACCGGTTATCGCGGTTCGAAGAGGCGTGGGCTCCAGATGCTGGAACAGGTTGCGAGAGAGGGTCGCTGGTCGCAGGACGACGCGAAGACTGTCCTCGTGCTGCTTTACACACGTGAAAAGCGTTTTGCTGACGTGGTGAAACTCACGCGCGAGCTGAGTGCAAAGTATCCGCGAAATTACCTGCTGAAGCTTGAGACTGCTGATGCACTCGTGTCGCTCGCCGGTGTCAAACGGAAAGAGAAAGATCTGGCAGGTGCGGTTCAGGCGGAAAAGGAAGCATTCGCCACGTTTGACGAAGTGTTGCGTGATCGGAATGTGCGTGACAGCGCGGCGCGAGCGCTCGATCTGATTCATTTCAAGTACGGTGAAGCGTTGTTGATGGCAGGCTATCACGAGCGTGCGGCGAAGGAGTTTCTCGCGGCGACGAAGGCCGATAGTGCAGAAGCGGGTTTGGTAACGATGGCCCACCTGTATGCAGCGCGGTCTTACGATGCGGCGGGCAAGCGTGATGATGCGTTAGCGCAATACAAACAGGTGCTGGCGCGTCCGAACGTTTATGACGCGCACGACGCAGCGAAACGAGGGTTGCGCCAG
Source organism: Pyrinomonadaceae bacterium (assembly GCA_035758935.1). GTDB lineage: Bacteria > Acidobacteriota > Blastocatellia > Pyrinomonadales > Pyrinomonadaceae > PSRF01. Next base: position 5,653 of record DASTVU010000422.1, read on the forward strand.
GCTTATAAATCAGAACTGGCGGCAAAGCCCGACGCCGAACAGTAGACCAGGGAGGTTGTAATGCGACGACTGCTACTTTGTCTGGACGGAGTTCCTCACGCGCTAATCGAGCAGGCAAAGAGTCGTGGCTTGTTCGACAGTTTTGGACCACCGGCACGTCTTCTTTCACCATTTCCAACAATGACGAACGTCGCGCTGTCGGCAATGTTGGGTGCTTCACCGCCGGCTGGTTATGAGAGCCTGTACTTCGATCGAAATGCGCGTGAGTTACGGGGCGGGATCGGGAAGTACATTGGGCGTCGTACGCCGGATAAAGTTCCATCGTCCTACATGGACGAGCTGGATTATCAGGAACCACTGCCCTTCGAGTTTCTGATCTACGTTGCTCCTGAGAAAGTCTGGCGTGCCGACATGCAGCGGTTCCGCGAGCGATTCAAAGCAGCACCCCAAACACGCGACTACTTTGCGTTCCTTAAAGCGACCGATGGGCTGCTTCACGCACAAGGACCGGAGCGTCTTGCCATCGCACTCGAATCGCTCGATAAGATTCTCAGGGAGATTCGCGCGTTTTGTGGTAACGAGACAGAGATCGTGATGTTCTCCGACCACGGCATGAACCTCGAAGAGAACCGGCGCGTCAATCTTGCATCAACTCTGCAACGGCGGGGTTTTCAGGTGGTGATCCCGGCATTTGGTCTTTGTAGTTACGCGGCGATCTATTGTCCGGACGATCAACGTATTCCTGAGGTGGCGACTGCGAGTGTGGAAGTGAACGGCGTCGATTTCGCTGTCTACAAAGATAGGACCGACGTCGTTGTCGAAGGCACGCAGGGGCGCGCGAAGATTGAGTACGACCCGGCTGTGGATAGTTATCGATACTTGATGGCCACCGGTGATCCGCTTGAGCTGGGTTCCTTTCCTAACGGTTTCGCCACTGACGCAGAATGGTTCAAGCGCACCGCCGGGCATCGTTACCCGAATGCGCTCGCGAATATTTACAAGTCGCTTTTCACTCCGCGTGTGAAACATACCGCCGACGTCCTGCTCAGTCTGCATGACGGTTATTACTACGGCTGGTCGCCATTTGGCCGGTTCGTGCGTCTTGCTGCCACCCACGGCAACGCACTACAAGCAAGCTCAAACGCTTTTCTGATGAGCACTCACCAGCGCGTTCCCGCGTTCATTCGCGCTGACGACGCGCGCACGTATCTGCGCCATTAGCCATCCGTTCTAAATCCGCGTTAATCTGTGGTTAATGTCTGAAGCAACGCCGGCCGTCGAGACTTTTCAACTGGTCAAACAATTTGCGGACTTCGTCGCAGTAGATCACATAAACCTGCGCGTGAATCGCGGTAGTTTCTTCGGATTTCTCGGTCCGAACGGCGCGGGTAAATCGACAACCATCAAGATGCTCACCGGCCTCCTCGCGCCAACCAGCGGCACATTGAGCGTGCTCGGTCTCGACATCACAAAGTCGCCGATGGAAGTGAAGCGGCGAATCGGCGTTGTGCCTGAAGACCTCAACCTGTTTGAGCGCTTAACAGGGGCGGAGATGTTGTCGTTCACGGGACGCATGTACGGTCTGCGCACCGAAGAGATTGCGCAGCGTTCGAAGGAACTGCTTGAGCTAATGGATCTACAGGATGAACCCGGCAAGCTGATCATCGAGTACTCGCACGGCATGAAGAAGAAGCTCTCACTCGCCTGCGCGCTCATTCACCGCCCCGAAATATTGTTTCTGGACGAGCCGTTCGAAGGCGTCGATGCGATTGCTTCACGAACGCTGAAGGATCTGTTGTCGCGACTGACAACCAGGGGATTGACAGTTTTTCTCACCTCGCACGTGCTCGAAATCGTGGAACGTCTCTGCACTGACATCGCAATCATCGCACAAGGAAAGCTACTCGCTTCCGGATCTCTGGATGAATTGCGCAAGGGAATTCGTGTCGAAGGTGACGGTCAGGGACCGGTCTCGCTCGAGGAGTATTTCATTCATGTGGTCGGCGGCACCCGTGGCGCGAATGAGGAGGACGTACTCCAGTGGCTCACGTAAAGCCTTAGACAGGATTGGACAAGATGTTTCAGGATTTCACATGATTTATCCTGACATCCTGAAAATCTTGTAAATCCTGTCCGCATAACCTTCGAGTTACCAGCTACTTAACAAAACTCTTGGCGCGACACCCTTTCTTCCGCTAAAATCCAAAATCGGTGGGTCTTCTTACCCGTCTTCAGTACCAGGCCCTTCTGCCCAGAAACTTTCCTTTCAACTCGTTCTCCTAAACGAGGTCGCCGTTTATTTATGGATTCGAATGTTGGTTTGGCCATTCAGTGCGTGGGTATCCTCCTGATCACGCTACTATCAATCTTCATGCGGTCGTCGATTAAGAGCAATGCTCTTAACTACTGGACTGCTTCATGGGCCAGCCTCTCCCTGTCACTCATCAGCCTGTTCTTAGCGTTCCAGCTCGATTCGCAGCAGACACTTTTCCACTCGTGCTACTTCTTTGGCGAGTACCTCTTCGGAATGCTGTTCATCGCAGGTTGTCGCGCACAAACAACCGGCGCAACCCTTTCCAAAAAACACAGCTACTTCCTGATTCCAGGGCTGATAATTTCTCTCGCACTGCCATACGCATCGCGCGACTTCAACGATGTGTTCATGCTTCATGCGCCGATCCTGGCCGTGATGTTCATGATCTCGTTCTTTTCTCTGCGCAGAGGGGTGCGTTCTGAAGAACGAAGTCCCGGTATTCGTGTAATGTCGACGGCGTTGTTGCTCCTGGGGATCAGCTTTCTGGTCTACGTGCCCGCGTTCGGAGCGCGCAAAGGACTCTGGGGGTTCACAGTCCCGGAGAGTCTCTTGCACTACACATCGGTCTTTGATTTGGTGTTTGAAATACTGCTCGGCTTTGGCACCGTAATGGTGCTGATGGAGAGTGTTCGTAGCGAAGTGGAGATGGCGAATCGAAAGCTTACGCAGGCGCGCGATCAACTCGAGTTACTGGTCCAGATGGATCCTTTGACGGAGGCACTGAATCGTCACGCATTCCACTCGCTGCTGCGACGGCCGGAAGCGGGGCACACTGATGCTGTGACTTCAGGCAGCGTCGCCGTGCTCGACATCGACAATCTGAAACCAATCAACGACACGTTGGGCCATACAGTAGGTGACAAGGCGATACGTGCGGTTGCGCGCGCGATGCGTTCCCTCGTGCGTGCGGACGACATGCTGTTCCGTTGGGGTGGTGACGAGTTTCTGGTGTTGATGTTCAAACTGCCGCAACCCGAAGCAAGCCGGCGCATAGAGAAGCTGAATCAGATTCTGGCGGAGAATTGCGAACGCTGGATTGGCATGCCGGTTAATGTGACGGTTTCTTTCGGCGTGGCGGGATTTACTTCACTAGCCGATTTGGGTCAGGCAATCGAGCAGGCTGACAAAGCCATGTACGCGCAGAGGAATCGCGTGCGAAACGTGAACCATCCACAGATTACACAGATTTCACAGAAAGAATTCTCTGTGTAATCTGTGGATAGGTTTTATGGGGCTTCAACGATCAAGTCGCGCCCGAAGGTGAAGTTGGGTTTCTTACGTCCCTTCATGTATTTCGCGGCGGTCTGTGACAACGACGTGATCAGGATCGGCAGCGCGATTGTTGCATCGCAGGGAACGTACGCAGTGTGCGCGCCGCGTGCAAGCTTTCCATAAATCAATCCTTCATCAAACGACACGGCATTCGACCTTCCGCCGGGATGTGGCGCGTCAGTCGAGATCTGAATCGCGTACTTGTGCCCGTGATGATGCTCCTTCTGCATGAACGACGAGACCGCGGCTTGCTGAATGAAACTCTTCGCGGTTCCACCACCGAGATTCAGGATTCCCGAAACCCGCGCATTCGCCATAACATTCATCATGTCGAGCACATCCTGAATCAGATCGAACATGAAGTTGTTCTTCTTTTCAAAACGCGCCCCGGCGATGCCGACGGCGAGTCCGCTGTCAGCAATGGCCGGACAGAAGATTGGCACACGCGCCTTGTAAGCAGAAGTAAGAACACCGTCTTCCGAAGCAATCTCTGCTAACTCTCTGCCCAATAAATGCAAAAACTCGCGCGGTGAGTAAGCACGAGTTTGATCGAGTTGGTTTGTGAATCCACCGATCCACTCTTTCGCTTCGCGATACTCCTCGTCACTTGCAAGAAGATCCCACATGCGACTGATTTGTGCTGACTCCAGCTCAGCATCGGTCATGCTTGGATGGGCCTGAAAGTGATAACGCCCGAGTGTTTCGTGTAAATCGTGGAAGAGCACTGAACCCGAAAGGACGAGCACGTCAACGAAGCGGTTCTTAATCACGTACGCCAGCAAGCGGCGCATGCCAGCGGGGATCAGCGCTCCTGAAGCCGCGACCATGATTGTCGTGTTATCGCCAAGCATGTCGAGCCAGATGCGATGCGCCTCGGCGAGTTGGCGGCCTCCAAAGCCTGTTCCTTCCATCTTTTCAAGAAGTCCCGCCACCGAGCGATCGCGGTCCACTTGTACGGGCCGCGTGGGTGTGGTCAGGTACTTCGATGCTTTTGGTTTTCGTTGAGTGACCATGCAGGTTGTCAACCTCTCGGATTGAACGTTCCTTTTTAGACTTTGC
>DASTVU010000423.1:0-10295 GCA_035758935.1 Pyrinomonadaceae bacterium
ATCTACTCGAGATTTCAAACAGTGTGCGCGCAAATCCGTCGGGAAGAGACTGCTCTTCAGTAGGATACTCGATCTTCGAAGATCGCCGCGTGGAAATATGGCAGTTGAATAAAAGGACCGCGCCATCATCGGTGCCGAGTGACATGATTTGACGGCCAATCTCATTGGGATCGCCGTCACTCGATTCGCCGTCGGTGAGATGCAGGACGGTGGGCGGAAATCCGCGCGGATGTTCCAGCAGCCATCCTTTCAGAATCTCCTGCACGCGGGTCAGTGCTTCGCACATCGGCGTCTTTCCGTCTGCAGTCGGATGAATCCAAACTGGGTAACGCACAGGAATTTCCACCCAACCGCCGGCGCCATCTGAAACTCTTTTGTAGCTGCTTTTCACTTGCAGCGGATAGTCAGCTACTTGTGCGATCGGGACGATGGGCCGCCCGGCCAGTTCGCCTGAAAAACAGGTGCCGACGGTGCGTCCGTAACCGATCACAGACACGTGATAGTAGTTCCTGACTTCTTCTGTCTTGGTGCAACGGATTACGAGGTCGTGCAGCGTGTGATTAACGACTTCGGCAACGAAGTCCGCCTTTTTACGCGCCGAATCGCCGCTGAACGGATCGCCCATTGAACCTGACTGATCGATCAGAAGAATGATGCAGGTGGGGTTTGCGCGGGTGATCTGGGCCGAATACATTGCGCCTATTCTATTAGAGACTGCCGCGACTCCAAAGTGCGGAGGATGCCTAGATAGATAACGAGGGACAAAACGGTCGCTGCCTGGCTCAGAATATCGGAGATGATCGCTGCCAGGGCTTGTATCGGCCAGAAGTAGACACCCCTTAGTGCAAGCCAAGTCGCCCCCATAGTCGCGGGAGCGCTGGCCAATCCGATGAGTAGACTCATCACAAAAGTGGCGCCCAGAATATTCCATCGATGACCTTTAGTGAGGTTGTAGCTACGACTCAGTATTTCTGTTGGCGAACCGCTTTCGAGTACAGCGATCGGGTACACCAGTTCAAATGCAAGGAACAGGATGATCCCCGGAATAATAAGTAGTACAAATCCGAACACTACGAGAACCCATACCATTACACTGCAAAGCAAAAGTTTGCCGAGCTTACTCAAACCCCAGCGATACGATTCGTTGACACCCGGAGCCACACCGGTTTGCATCACTTTCATGAGGGCGTAGATCAGAGCCGGGGCAATTAGAATGCTGCAGAAGACCTGCAGTGCCAGCGTGCCAACAGTTAACTGCCAATTGTCGGAAGTCTCCCTGAGGGTCAGTGCTTTGAAGATCTCAAAGGGAGTCACGATCACAAGGACGAGCCTCGTGATCAACGAGATGTTTTTGGAGAAGATCGTGACTGTTGATCCAACGGCCTCAATGACACCATCAAAAGGTTTGATTGATGTAATCAGTAGAGAACTGCTTCTGGGGAACTCCGGATAATACGTGGGCGGAGTTTCGGAGTAGCTAACGGAATTCAACTCGAGACCACAAGCCCTGCAGATCTCGTTAGAGAGAATGTTGATAACTCCACAGCGCGTACATTTGACGTTGGTCATGAGGCCCTTCGCGTGCGAGGGAAAGTATCCACAGATTACACAGATTAATCAATGGAATCTGTGTAATCTGTGGATAGCAATTAGCGATCTTGCCTATATTTCCTTGACTACTTGCGGGAATTGCATTTAAGTTCGCGATTGTTTGCTCATTAGCTCATCTGAATGATCTGCCCAGGGTCATCTGATATGACCCCTCAACTGGTTTCCGTTTTCAAGAACTGAAGCGAGACCGCGACCCCCAAAAGGAGTCCCCCATGTCTGAGAAAGAAACCACCGTCGCTGTAAATCTAACCTCCTCATCTAACGGATCTCCGAATTCCTCCGGAAACGGATCCAGACCGACCGCCTACAACACGGTCGTACCCCTGCGAAAGAGCCCAAACGTTGATCGAGCGAAAGTGATACTCCGTGGCGGCCAGCAAGGTCCTCAAACCATCTTCAACCTCGCCATGGAACTCAAAAAGGAAAACAGATTCACCTACGCACGTCGCTTGTTGCTGCGCGCCAGTAAGCACAAGGACACCGCAGGCAATAAAAAACTGCGTCTGCAGATTTATCAGCAGCTCGCTCTCTGCACCTACAAAGATGAGGACTTACCTGCCGACGAAAGACTCACTCGCGCTCTCGATATTCTTCAGGAGATCGCAGATTTTGAAACAACGACCGACCAGGAAACGCTCGGCCTGATCGCAGCAGTCTACAAGCGGAAATGGGAGATTGACGATCAACGCCAGCATCTCGAGCGCGCACTTCATTTTTACCTGCGTGGTTATGAACAGGGATGCGACGGCGATCAGGGATATACCGGAATCAATGCAGCGTTCATTTTGGATCGACTCGCGTTTTTGGAGGAATCGGAAGCGAAAAAAGCTGGTCGTGATTCGGCTGTTGCTGCCGGCCGGCGTGAACGGGCGAGCGAAATCAGGCAAAAAATCGTCACCGAAGTTGGGAGTTTAATCAAAAAGCCGAGAGATCAAGAAGACCGTAAATGGTGGTACTACGCGACCGTAGCTGAAGCTGAGTTCGGACTCCAGCGGTATGACGAAGCCGTCAAACTGATTCACGATGGCCAGGCTAAGGCGGAGAAAGTGTATGAATGGGAACTGGAAACGCTCGCGCGCCAACTTGCTTCACTCGCGCGACTTCAATCTGCTGATAATTTAGCCCCGGCACGCGAAGCACTTCTCAAAGCCTTCAGAACTGAAGCCATAACACGCACAGCTTTCGCCGGCAAAGTTGGTCTGGCTTTGTCGGGTGGTGGGTTTCGTGCCTCGCTTTATCATCTGGGTGTTCTTGCACAACTCGCCGAACTCGATGTTCTACGTAACGTCGAAGTATTGTCGTGTGTATCGGGTGGCGCAATCGTTGGTGCTTACTACTATCTGAAGGTTCGACATCTACTCCAGGAGAATCTCGATAAAGACATTACTCGTGAAGACTACATTCGCATCGTCCACGAAATGATCGATGAGTTTGTTTTCGGCGTACAAAAGAATATTCGCACTCGCGTTGCAATCAATCCTTTGAAAAATTTCCGTATGTTCTGGAGTCAAAACTATTCTCGAACTGTCAGAGCGGCGGAATTGTATGAGCAGTATCTTTATTCACTGGTCAAGGATGGGCACCCAACGAGTAAAGAACGATATCTGAACGACTTGACGATTTCCCCGCTAACAGAAAAAACAGACGGTCCTATAAAGGACACAGAGTTTAACCCGAAGTATCAAAACTGGAGACGCAGTGCGAAGGTCCCGATCCTTGTGCTGAACGCCGCAACCCTCAACACCGGTCACACGTGGCAATTCACGGCTTCGTGGATGGGTGAAGCACCGGCTGGAATCGATACCGACATCGACGGTAACGATCGGCTGCGCCGCATGTACTACTCAGAAGCGCCGGAAGGACACAAGCAAATCAGACTTGGCCAGGCAGTTGGTGCCTCAGCCGCTGTTCCCGGAGTCTTCGAACCGTTGACAATGGACAACCTCTATCCCGATCGCATCCTGCGTCTGGCCGATGGCGGCGTTTGCGACAATCAGGGAGTTGACACGTTGCTGGAGCAGGATTGCAAAGTGGTTCTGGTCAGCGATGCCAGCGGGCAAATGGAATCGCAGGCTGCGTCAAGCCGGCAAATACTTGGTGTGTTGTTGCGCACGAACGACATCTTTCAAGCTCGAATCCGAATGGCTGAGTATCAGGATTTAAGCGGTCGACGTCGTTCGAATCTTCTGCGTGGTTTTATGTTTGTCCACTTGAAGGGTGACCTCGACGTGGATCCGGTCGATTGGATCGATTGCCTCGATCCGTACGATCCGTGTGAAGATGTACGACCGCTTTGGCGTCGCGATCGCTACACGCGTTATGGCATCGCCAAAGACGTGCAACAGCTCCTTTCCGCGCTTCGCACCGACCTTGATTCTTTCTCGGAGGCGGAGGCTTACGCGTTAATGACGAGCGGATATCGCATGACTGAGTACCAGTTCAAAGAAGGGAAGTGTGTCGAGGAGTTCCATCACCCTAAAGAGAACGAACAATGGAAGTTTCTTGAAATCGAAGAGTTCATGCGGGGCTCGGGCAAAGGAAATGAATACTTGAAGACTCTGCTTAGTGCGGGAAATAGTCTCGCCTTTAAAGTCTGGCGTTTCGATCCGTTGCTAAAGACCCTTTTGCGTGTTGTGTTGGTCTTGATCGCCCTCGGCATCGCTGCGGCTCTTTACAAATTTTGGTCCGCGCCGTTGCCTGAGTCGATTGCGCTGTTAGTCGCAGGTTTTCTGGAAAACCTGGCGGCATCAATTAAAGCACTCACATTGCAGAAGGTCGCAAACTACGTCATCTCGATTGTCACTTCAGCCGTCGCGTTTATGATACTCGCGAAAGTGCTTACCACCCTGTTTGGTACCTTTGTATCGGAAAATGCTATACGACTGATACGATGGAAAGACAATCTGCGCCGAATTGCGGTGGCGTCTATCATCAGTACCTTCGGCTGGGCCGCCGCTTTCATCCATCTCTACATTTTCGACAAGCGCTTTTTGAGTCTCAGCACTCTGGAGAAGATAAAACAAAAGAATGGGTAAATCCGATCAGATAAGCGTGATGATCTCGAGCCGTTGTAAGGCAAAGATTTCCTTTGACGGGAAACAGGTCTTACTTTCCGATCTTCGTGATCGCCTCAAGAAAGAGATTGAGACACTTGCTTTCTGGCCAGGTCAAGAGAAGATCTTTAAGTGTTGGATTAACGAAACCAGCTCTGGTTCAGGGCTTGACGAAACGTGGTGGGAACGATCAGTGGATGAGTCCGGAGGCGGGGACATTGTGATTGTGTTTTATAACGGCGAATCGGGTGGGCCAATCAAAGACGGACCGATCGGAATCTGCCACGCAGAAGTGGAAGCAGCGCGGCGAGACGGAAAAAAGGTTCGGGTCATTCCCATATTGCCGCTCGCCAAAGAGTCAAAAAACATGGCCCAGCGTGAACGCGACAACGCGTTTCGGAAGTATATGGAGGACCTTGCCATCTTTAGCGCTCCTGCTAATTCAGGAGAGCAACTCATTGAGCGAGTTCAGCACGAAATAAGAGACGTTGTAGTAAAGCTGGTGCAGGACGCAGCAAAAACGCCGGACTTGAGTAAATCTAATGTTGGCCCAGCACTCGAGTGGCACCGGATGAACTACGCCGAGCGTCAGAACGCAATGCGGACGCAACTCCACCATATTCTAGGGAGGCTTGCAGGATCTAAGGAGATCGAAGCAGAGAAAATCAAAGGCAAGTGGTTGACACTTTGGCTGCTGCTCGGCGGAAAACGGGTGCTTGCGGCTTTACATGCGATTCCCGCGAGCTTTTCGCAATCAGCGGCTCGTGAAATAGTGGGCCAACCATTCCTCATGGACCACACATTGCACGAACAGTTGAAGGCAGGTGACGGCGGGCCGGTGCACTTCGTCGCTTGTTACAAAGGAGCGACGGAAAGTCAGGCGCTGAAGATGCTGGGTTTTCCTGATGCTACTGTAGTACCCGGCCGATTTGGACTCCATGTCGCCGACTCGGTACAGAAAATACAAATTGTTTTATTGAAGAATTGTCAAACTCCCACTGCAGTCACAGAATCGGTCAACATGTGGCTCGAGTGGGTCAGGCGATCGGGTGAGGATCAACTCGTCGGCAAACGTGCCGCAGCGCGAAAGCGCATCATTGCCGCGATTGCGGATCAGAACTAGTCAACAATTTAAACGGAGGGTTTATGTCTCTTTGGGGCCACCTGGAAAACAGATACAGCACTCAGCAACCACGAAAACTTCTTGCGCTCGACGGCGGCGGAATTCGTGGCGTCTTGACGCTTCAAGTATTGATCAAAATGGAGGACCTGCTGCGTGAGAAAAGCGGGCAGGGAGAAAACTTTCGACTCTGCAACTACTTCGATTACATCGGTGGCACGAGCACGGGCGCAATCATCGCGGCCGGACTCGCGATCGGTAAATCCGCTCGTTTCCTTTCTGATTTTTATCAGGAAGTCGGACCGGCGATGTTCGAGAAAGCTTTCATCCTGAAGCGACTGAAACATCTATACAAAAGTGAGCCGCTCACCGAAAAGCTCAAAGAAGTTTTTGGCGCGGACACGACGCTCAGTTCCGACAAGCTCAAGTGTCTGTTGCTGGTGGTTACACGCAACGTTACCACTGACTCTCCCTGGCCCATCAGCACCAATCCATACGCGAAGTACAACGCACCCGATCGAGCTGATCGCAACACGAAGATTCCACTTTGGCAACTCGTGCGCGCCAGCACTGCAGCGCCTGTGTTCTTCCCGCCGGAGGTGGTGCAGTGGGATCCAAACGATCCCTCCAAGGCTTTCCTTTTTGAGGATGGTGGCCTAACGCCCTATAACAACCCGGCCTTTCTGATTGCTCGCATGGCTACGCATCCCGCTTACAAACTCAACTGGCCCACGGGGGAAAAGAACTTGCTGGTGATGTCTGTTGGAACCGGCTCGGCGCCGACCGTGGACGCCGATGTTTACGGCGGCGGCAAGAACGCGTTTTCGAACCTGGTCAGTTTCCCTGGCGCGCTCATGTACGGCTCAGCGATCGACCAGGACATCAACTGCCGCATAATCGGTCGCTGTATACACGGTGGTGAGTTTGACAGAGAACTCGGACGCTGCGAGACAGAAATCGATCGCGAGGTCGGTGACCTTGTTTATCGCGACGAGCCCGTTCAGGACGATCTTGGGCGCCAGTTTACTTATGCGCGTTACAACGCCGAACTATCGACAAAATGGCTTCAGAGGCGAGGCCTCGGCGACGTCGATCCAGCGAAGGTGTCGCAACTCGATTCAATTAAGGCCATCCCGGATCTGATCCGAGTGGGCGAGGCGCTGGCGAAAGAAGTCAAGATCGAACATTTCTGTCTCGATCGCTTCGGGCAGTTTTACTAGACCGCTTCAAGGAGTAAATATGCGAGCTTTTATCGTTCGCCCTTTCGGCGTGAAGAACGACATTGATTTCGATGCGGTTGAAAAAAACTTAATCGGTCCGGCCTTGGATAAACTCGGCGTAACTGGGCGTACCACTGGCGAGATTGTCGGTCAGGGAAATATTCGGACCGACATGTTTCAGTTACTGCTAACCGCAGACCTTGTCGTTGCCGATCTCTCGATCCACAACGCAAACGTTTTTTACGAACTGGGCATTCGTCACGCGTTGCGGGATCGTCACACGTTTCTCCTGCGTTGCAACGTCGACAAGTATCCCTTCGATCTTCAAACCGATCGCTACTTCACGTACAACCAAAACGCGCCCGCAGACAGCGTAGATCAACTGGCGACTGCACTCCGCGCTACGATCGACGAAGGCAAAACAAACAGTCCCGTCTTCGCCTCGCTTCCCAATATGAAGGAGCAGAATCCGTCTGACTTTATGGCGGTGCCGCTCGGATTTGGTGAAGAAGTGGAGCGGGCTGCTGCCGACAAACGGCTCGGCGATCTTGGTCTCCTCGCCGCAGAGGCCAAAGGCTTTTACTGGGAAACCGAAGGCTTGCGTGCTGTGGGCAATGCTCAGTATGACGCTAAAGACTTCAAAGGCGCGAAGAATACCTGGGAAGCAGTGCGGCGGACCGCCAGAGAATTCGATCTCGAAGCTAATCTTTTGCTTGGGACAATTTACGAGCGTATCGGTAAGATCACTGATTCGAACCAGGCACTTGAACGCGCTCTCGAGAATAGAGACATTTCAAAGGACAAGAGAGCCGAGGCATATGCACTTCAGGGTCGGAATGCCAAAACTCTCTGGCGACGCGAGTGGGAATCTGCGGCCGACAAGCCTACTGCAGCGCTGAAGTCTGGTCTTTTACAAGATTCGTTTGAGAGTTACGAGCGCGCTTTTGAAGAAGATCTTAATCACTACTATTCCGGTGGCAATGCATTGGCGATGTTGAGGGTGATGATCGAGCTCGCGACAGCTCAACCCAATGCCTGGGCCGGTCGTTTCAAGACTCGCAAGAAGGCTGAAGATCAGTTGGGCGAATGTACTGAACATGCGGCGCGGCTTGCGGCGGCAGTCGAGGTCTCGCTCAATGCCAGTGTTCACCACTTGGAACGCGAAGGTAAGAAGAATACGTGGGTGGAGATCAGTCTCGCTGATTTGCGTTTGCTGACGTCTGATAATCCGGACTGGGTTGTGAGTGGCTACCGTGATGCTCTCGATGGCGCATCCGATCAGGCGTGGGAATCAGTTCGCAATCAACTCGCGATGTACCATGAGCTCGGTGTGTTTAAGGCTAATGTCGATGAAGTGATCAAGTACACCGGGCTTCCTGAAGTCAAAGCTGATGAGAATGGTCGCAAGCGTGTGCTTATTTTTACTGGTCATATGCTTGACGCTCCGGATCGCCCGAAGCCGCGCTTTCCCGCCGACAAGGAAAACATTGCACGTCAGAAAATTAAAGAGGCAGTTGAGGCGGAGATGAAACTCGGCGAAGGAGTTTGCTTTGGCATTGCCGGTGGTGCGAGTGGTGGTGACATACTCTTTCACGAGGTTTGTTTCGAGCTTGGTATACAGACGCACCTTTATCTCGCGCTTCCGAGTGGTCTTTACGTCAACGCTTCGGTTCGCAAAGGCGGACCCGATTGGGTGCAGCGATTTCGTGATCTTCATACGCGTTTATCGAACCAGGGGTTTGTGCGAGTTCTGAGTCAGATGGAAGACGAAGCGAGGGATGATAAGGAGTATCTTCCGGCCTGGTTGCGTTCAAAACCGAATTACAATATCTGGCAGCGAAACAATCTCTGGATGCTACACAACGCGCTCACAGCCGGTGGAGATGATTGCGTTACGCTGATCTCACTCTGGGATTGTGAGCCAACGGGTGATGGCCCCGGCGGCACGAGTGACCTCGTGCAGAAAGTCGAGCGCCGCGGGGCCAAAGCGATCGTCATCAACACTAAGAAAGAGTTCGGGCTTTAATTGTATCGGAGGTCTCGAAACGTACTGTAGGGGCGGCCCTCCGTGGCCGCCCGTGGTTTGAGCGCGGGGTTCAAGGAACGACAGCCTCGGGTTTGGCGGACACGATTTAAACCACGGGCGGCCACGGAGGCCTGGGGGGGAGCAATCATGGATCAGAAAGACGAGTCGTTACGTAAGCACGTGTTGTACTTGCTGCGAGAAGGCGGTGCACACCAATCATTTGAAGACTTCGTGGGTAGCTTTCCTGCCGATTTGTGTAATAGGAAGATTGCCGGCTTGCCTTACACACCGTGGCAGGTTCTCGAACACATGCGACTCGCACAGTGGGACATACTCGAATTCAGCCGCGACTCGAGCCATGTTTCGCCGGAGTTCCCGAAAGGTTACTGGCCGGATCCTGAGGAGCCGGGAACGCCTGCGTTGTGGCAGAAAACGATCGATGAGTTTCGGAGTGATCTCCAACAAATGGAAGCACTAGTCGAGGATCCGTCAACGGACCTGTACGCGAAGATCCCTCACGGCGATGGTCAAACAATCCTGCGCGAAGCACTCTTGACGGCAGACCATAATGCTTACCATCTCGGTGTCCTCACGGTGATGGCCCGAATCTTGAAGTCTACGTAATCTGTGGTTAACTAAACCAAAACAGGTAGTGATCGCTCGATGGCGTCAAATGCCGATCCGAGCAACTCCTCACCCGCCAGGTAGACCATCCGGAAGTATCCCGCTCGCGGATCACTCCCGAAACCAGAACCATGCACGACCAACACGTTCGATGCTTCAAGCAAATCGAGAACAAACTGCTCGTCAGTTCGATCGCCCATGTCGTCGACCTTGATCATCAAGTAGAAAGCGGCATCCGGAAGAGTACAACTCAGTCCATCGATACGAGCGACTCGCTTCGCGGCTAAATCACGACGTCTTCGGATCTCTTCCTTGAACTCGTCAATTGAGTGTCGATCACCTTGCAGCGCCGGTTGAATCGCGTACTGAGCCGGCGTCGGCGAACAGAGTCGCCCGCCAGCAAGTTTTGTAACTGCATCGATCAACTCACGTGTACGTGCCGCGGGAGTGACGCGCATCCAACCGACACGCCAACCGGAGAGCATATGTGTTTTCGACAAACTCTCGAGCACTGCCACAGTTGCACCTGAACCTGCCGAAAGCACAGAAGCAGACGTGGGTGCTTCTTCGAAACAGAGATCTCGATAAACCTCGTCGCTGATCACGAGCAGGTCGTGTTCTGCCGCGAGCTCGAGAAGTTG
>DASTVU010000424.1:0-6555 GCA_035758935.1 Pyrinomonadaceae bacterium
GTCGACCGTAATGTTGTTCTCAAAGTATCGATTGCGAGTGATCAACGTGAGTTCCGCATTGGCGAAACCATTCCTCTGCAACTCAGCTTCAGCAGCACGGTCAAAGATCGTTACCAGGTTAACATGGCCCAGTACGACCGCAGCGGGCGCATGAATTACGAGCACTTTACTGTATCACCGGCACAGGGCGCGGTCGATCCATTGGTTAACTACCTTTCGGTAGGAGGCGGCCTAACGAGCTTCCAGTTTCTGAGTTCAGCGCCCTGGACAATCAAGCTCAACCTTAATGAATGGGTGCGCTTCAACCAGCCGGGAGAGTATCGGCTCATTATTTCGAGCAACAGGGTCGCAGTGCGCGATCAATCAAGTCAATTGGGAACTACGCCAGTCACAGCACGTTCAAATGAGATCACGCTGAAGATCGTCGCGGCCGATCCAGTTTGGCAAAAGCGAATCTTTAAGCAAGCCGTTGCAAATCTGGATGCACCGGCGCCACTGAAACCAGAACAGATGGAACAATACGCGACGTCGCGCAGGCAGGCGGTTGAGACGCTTCGCTTCCTGGGCAATGTCGACGCGCTGCGCGAAATGGCCAAGCGATTGAGAGGCGAAGACAAGGGACTTGACCATATTTGCATGCTGGGTCTTATCTCATCACCAGAGCGTTCAGTCGCTCGTACCGCGCTCGAAGAGGCGCTTGCTGATCCGGATCATCCCGTCGGCACTAATTTCCTTTATGCATTACGAATGGTCAACTCCGATACCAACGCCGATTGGCGGGAAACGCAACAGAGAGTCGTCGAAGAACTGATTGCAGCATTGCCGAGCAAGCGCGGCAAAGCATTGTCGATCAGCCTCAGCACTGCTGCGAATCAAGCCTGGGACCTAAATGCAGTGCCGCAGCAAACAACCGATAAGTTAGTCGGCCAGTTGGTGTCGATGTTCGATCAACTGCCTCTGGAGGAACAAAACAGTTTGCTAAGTTTCCGTTGGGAGAAGATCAAGAGTCCCGCAATGCTTCCGATCCTGAAGCGGTACGCTCAGTCCTATCGTGATTTTCCGCAAATGAGGGAGAGCAACGCCCACAACTCATTGCAACTAAGTGCCAGTGCGTTAAAGGGCTGGTATGAACTTGATCCTGCCGGCGCGCGCCCCGCTATCATTACTGAAATTACCAGACCGCGTCCTCGGTTTGACGCGCGTGTCCTCGGCTTGTTGCCGGATAAGACGCTTCCCGAGGTTGACTTTGCTTTGGCTGAACACTTCGTTGCCAGCGACGACCTGGATGGCAAATCAAACCTCGCCTCACTGATCGCCCGCTACGCAACCGACGCGATACTCCCGCAGATTATCGAAAAGCTGGATCCTAATATCGGTAGATCGGCGTGCGCGATTCAAAACCCGATCCTCGCATACGTTTTGCGCGTGAGTCCTGTGTCGGCCCGATCGCGCATTGAGAAAGCCATCGCCGCTCGCGGAGAAGAATTCTCAGCTTGCAATCAGAGTCTGTTCCAAACGATCTCTGAGATTCAGAATGATCCGATCCTAGAAGATATTGGCATTAAAAGTCTCGATGATCCCGATCCGCAGGTTGCGTCGACGGCCGCCACCATGCTTGGAAATTTTGGATCGCCCGCTGCGGAATCCGCGCTCTGGCAGCGCTACGCGAGTTGGAGCCAGCAATGGGCAGGGCGTGAGTCGGAACTGAATACAATATTTTCAGATGGCATCACTGATAAAGTTTATCAGCTCGGATTGGGCCTGAACTTGATGCAAGCTCTTGCCACGGGCCAGTCCTGGTTGTCAGACAAGACTGAGCTACAACGGCTTTCACAAGTGACGAAGGTTCGGCGTATCCAACAACAACTGGATGGCTATCTGAAGATCTGGGAAAACGAGCCACTGACCATCTCCATTAATGATGGTTCGTCGGCGGTCGGGTTTCATGCGCGGGTCGCCCAATACGAGCTTCATTCGATGGATGCTTTGAAGAAGAAGCTCACTCAATTTCCTTCCGGGACAAAGTTCCTTCTCTCTATTTCACCGGTCGAATCGCCGGCCAACGATCAAACCCTCATCGAACTCCGCACTTTTCTCAGCAGCCATGGAATGTCCCTGGCAGAGAAAAAGCGCGCCTATTGAAGCGGCGTCCTCGCAAAACTGTCTGCTAGTCGGGCTGCGAGTCCGCGCCCTAACCCGGATGACGATCCAGTAACAACAGCCCATCGGTTCTGATAATGAATCATGACACCTCCTTTTCAATGTGTGTCATTAAACCAAATCATTGATTAGTCATAGTGGCCCACTCGAACAGTTGTTTTCATCACGCGAACGAAGGCTTTTTAGCTACCTCTGCGGGATCATGACGTAGTACCACTTTGGTGGTAGGGCGCAAAAACCTATTACTGCGTCAGATCTATTCGGTTAGGTTGGTGAGAAAATAAAGCTCTCTTCGAAGGCTGGGCGGTGGAAAGAAAGCCAAGTTCCGGCGTTATCTAAGAGAGGCTTCGAGTGCTTCGATTCGTTCTCTTATTTCTGCAGGAACCTGTGTCTTCTTGTTTTCGGTGTAGTTAAAACAAACTATCAAGCCCGTGCCTTCAGCGGCAATTCTCTGATGTTTATGACTAACAACGTAGTATTCCATCGTGAAGCGATCGTCCTGGATTTCAGAGACGCGCGACCCGATCGAGACCGTATCGGGATAAGTCAGAGGGATCTTAAACCGGCAGTTTGTAGAAGCCAGAATCGGTCCAACTCCAGTAGCTTCCATAAACTCCAGGAGGTCCAACTTCTCGAAATACGCGATGCGCGCACTCTCAAAGAAACGAAAGTAAGCAGTGTTGTTGAGGTGACGGAACGCATCCATCTGTCCCCACGCCACGGGAGTTTCAATAACCACCGGACAGCGTTTAAGCAAATTGTCCATATCAATCTCATTCAATCGACTCGATAGCGACCGGGTCCTTCTCCACCCTAAAGAGTCTCAGTTAACGATCCTGATTGTGACACTTCATCGCTCCGGCATGGTCTCAACCCAGCTCACGTCGGGTTCAAAGTGTTCCATGTTGTCGTCCGGCACATTCTTAACGAGAACCATAAATCTCGACTTGTTCACCTCGACGATGAATAAGACCGTACGACCCGCAAGATCAGGCGGAGGAAAATCATCGTTTTCGATCTCCTCATGGTATGTATACGCTGACTGTTCACCACTCACGGCGCGCCTGATTGTTAATGGCCCATCAATCTTGAACGCCTCACGGAGAGTTTGCCAAAACCGACGAGCTTCATCAGAGGGCAAAATCAGCTGGTCTGCGAGTTTCCTCGTGCTCTCTTTCTGCTTGGCGCCTTTGCCTGCGAGATCGTAAGTGACGCTGAGAAGAGAACCTGACGGTTGCAGGCCGTTGCGTCGCGCGTGCGGCTCAAGCGTCTGCCATAGCCTTGGTCCACACACGATACGGCGACTAGAGGAGGAAGCTCGATCAAGATCTGTCTTGGGAGAGAACGCAGCCTCGATTAGGGCCGCCGCCTTCTGGTCGAAGGCGTCTACTAACTTCTGTATTGCCGGCCGGTCATAAGTCACTACCCTCAAAGGCTCGCTCCGCGTATCTACGGGCGAAGTCGCCGGTCTCAGCGCTCGAACCGGTTTACCCGTCAACCGGGGCGTGTCACGCAGTAACGTCCGCCCCTTTTGTGTGACCCGGTATTGGAATACGATGGGCCCGGCCACAGTCACCTCTTTCCATACTGAAGGGCCCGCCTCGTAATAAGTATAAGGTTGACGCAGAGACGAGCCTTGTTTGTCAGGATTCTCAATCAGCCCTGAACTCTCCATCATCCCAACGAAGGACTTCTTCGGGTAGAAGTCCAACTCGTCGCGGTCTTCACTCACGAAGACCAGGAAATCAATTTCGGGACCCTTATCAACCAGGGCCCAGCCTGCTGTTAATGCCTTTAACACAGCGGCCGCTTCGGACAACTCCGTTCTTTTCATGGTTGTTTTCGGCCGCGCTTGGCCATGAATTTCAATGAGTATGGTCGTACATAGCGCTCCAGCCATAAAGAGGGACGAGAGAACCCGGCGAAGGATAATGATTTGAGGTGTTGTGAGCATAATTGACTTAAGAACCGGCGCGCGATTTCCAGATGCGTGACCAACAAAACAAATGCATTTTGTTGTAGCTACAGTCGAGCGACCCAGGCTTTGTAATCCGCATGGCGCACTGCGAGCCAATTTTTGAAGTGGACTGGTGGAGAGGGGCGCTTAGTGATGATCTCATCCAGGTCGCGCAGCGTTTTCAGTTTCAATGCCTTGGGCATCATTTCCGCCATTTCAATCGGTTTTTTACAAAGTGGTGAGACCGATGAAGCCTGACTGCGTTCACTTTCACTGAACTCGTAATCAAGCACCGCAAACTTTTCCTTGAATTGACGTGCTGCTTCAATGTGATCGTTTACGGGCCGCTGCAACTCCTGTTCGAGCAACGGCAGCACGTGTCTGAGCCAGACGCGTCGACCCATCCTTATTGACTCAATCTCACAAGCTGGCTGCACTTCTCCCTCAAAGCTCAGGTCCGCAAAAACGGCGCTGCGAATAACAACTGTGTTTGCGGGCGCTGTTCCCGGCTCGTAACTACCCATCGCGTTTGGTTGTGCGGTTACCACCGGAATGTACCGCTCGCCAGTACCGCCGGGCTCGATGATCGGTTTACCATCTTCAGCATGGTAAAGGCTGGCCAACACGTATTTGCCATCCCTTTTAACGTCAGTGCGCAAAGCCAATAGGGACTTATCTGAGGCATTGCGGAAAGTAACAACGTAAGCGGGTTTAGGAACATTCTCAGATCGAACACTCGCTACATCGATCGTCTGGGTGAGATTCTCAAAAGTAGGAGGTGGTGGCAGCGGCGGCGCCGGATTCAGCAGCGTAATGCGGAATGGGTCGACCCCGTGAGCGCGCAGATCTTTGATCGTCCTCTCTTCACCAACCCCAAGGTGATAGATGCCAACTAGATCTTCCTGATCGAAACCCTTCTCTCCACGTAAAAGTGTTACCCGGACGTCAGCCGTTTCACCATTGAATTGCGATTCCAGCTTGACGGCTCGAATCGGTGGACCAGCAGTCTTGATGTCTGGAATGCGAATGAATTTTGTCACCCAAATCCACTTTGGTTTCACTTCCGGGCCGTTGACGGTGCTGTAGGCTGGCGGGATTGCTGGGTTGTAATTCACTTCCAACAGCAGTTCGGTTGGAGCCTCGGGAGCTTTCCTAGTACTGGAAGGTTGTAACGCAGGTTTTTGTTGTTGCGCCGTGACCAGAGACGAAGAAGTCGCTACTGCGATCAGTGCGGTAAGGAGTAGATACTTTTTCATAGTTGACGTCTCCGGTAACCGGGCGGTGATTAATCTACTCGTATCTCAGCGCTACCAACGGATCGACTCGCGTCGCGCGGCGTGCGGGGATAGCGGCGGCCAGCATGCCGACGGCGATCAGCAGTATTGCCACTCCTGCAAACGTCACCCAATCCGTCGCGCTTACACCGAAAAGCAAGGTCTGCATGACACGTGTCAGTCCAAACGCACCAAGCAATCCGATACCGGTTCCGATCAGAGTCAAGACGAAACCCTTTCCAACAATCAGCTTCAGTACGTCGACTGCTTGAGCACCCAACGCCATCCTGATACCAATCTCGCGCGTGTGATGTGAGACCGTGTAAGAGATCACGCTGTAAATTCCAGTGACTGTCAGCAGCAATCCGGTAACACCGAACAACGCGAACAGCAGCGTGTAAAAACGTGGCTGCGAGACTGTGTCAGAAATCGCTTCCGTTAACGGCTTCACTCTCGTTACTGGCACGTTCTTGTCGGTCGCACGAATAGCGTCGGTGAATGCGCGACTGAGAGTACCCGGTTCCCCTGTAGTACGCGCGATGAAAGTTCCCCACCTCCAACTGTTCTGTCGATGCGGTAAGTAGACTTCCGGTGTGGTCGCCCTGGTCAAACTATTGTGATGCACATCGCCAACCACTCCGACGATCTCATATTGCTTGGGATCACCTTCGTTTTGATTCACATAGAGTTCCTTGATGCGCTTACCGAGCGGGTCTTCATTGGGAAAGTAACGCTTCGCGAGCGTGTCGTTGACAATGGCTGAACCTACGAGGCCTCGCTGATCCTGTTCATTGAAATAGCGTCCTTTCAGCAAGGGGATTCGGATTGTCTGGAAATATTGTGGTGTAACGTTCCGCACATTCGCCACTGGTTCTCGTCCTTGTTCAGGTACGGGACGTCCGTCGACCTTGAAGTCTCCGCCTATTTCGGCCCCGCTAAACGGCATGGGCGCAACGAAAGCAGCACTGTCAACGCCGGGCAAGGATTGCAGACGATCGAGTGTTTGAGTGACATAACGCCTGCGCGCCTCAGTGTCGTCGTATTCAGGTGCGCTGAGCGTGATGCGTCCGCTCAACACATTATTCGGATCGAAACCTGGGTGAACGTTAACCAGCGACCCGAAGCTACGAATCATCAAGCCCGCGCCGATGAGCAATACCATTC
>DASTVU010000425.1:0-4246 GCA_035758935.1 Pyrinomonadaceae bacterium
TTTAACCAATCTGATCGAACCGGGACTGTTGGCCGAGAGCTCGCGCGGCTGTTGGTGGGGGGAGAAGTTTCACTGCACTTTCTGCGGCTTGAACGGAGTCGGCATGCAGTATCGGTTGAAATCACCCGAGCGAGTACTCGACGAGTTGTCGGAGTTGAAGAGGCTTTACGGCATCGGCAGCATTCAATTCGTCGACAACATTCTCGACATGTCGTACTTCAAAACGGTTTTGCCAAAGCTTGCAGAATCAGATGAAAAGTTCTCGCTCTTTTATGAGACGAAAGCCAATCTCAAACGCGAACAGGTTGAGTTACTTGCCCAGGCGGGCGTCCGTTGGATTCAACCCGGCATCGAGAGTCTTGACGACAGACTCCTCAAGCTGTTGGAAAAAGGAAACTCGACGCTGATGAACTTGCAGCTCCTGAAATGGTGCTGCGAACTCGACATCGATGTTTCGTGGAACTTGCTGAGCGGAATTCCCGGAGAGTCAGACGAGTGGTACGCGAAGATGGCAGACTGGTTGCCATCGATCTTCCATTTGCAGCCGCCCACAGGCGTGAGCCGCATTAGATATGATCGCTTCAGTCCGTATCACATGCGGCCTCGTGATTTCGATCTCACACTCGAACCGAGTCGCACCTATCCTTATGTTTATCCACTCGCAAGAGAATCGTTGATGCGTCTTGCCTATTCGTTTGAAGACAGCGGCCGTCCGCGACACATGCATCGCGCGTTCTCAGAGGAGCCGGGTCAACAGATATTGCAGCTAGTTGTAATGGAATGGAACGAGCTCTGGCGCACCTCGAAGCCAGTGCTCCAGGTTCACAACGAAGGCGACCGCCTGCGATTCTTCGACACCCGCCCGTACGCGATCCAGCGAAATTGGACCGTTGAAGGACTCGAAGCTGACGTCTATCGCATGTGCGACTCCGCGCAGAAGCCATCAGCGCTGCATTCCGCCTTCGGTAAAAACTTCGCAACTGAGGAAATCAACTCCGCAATCGACAACTTGCTTCTCACCAAGGTCCTCTTATCGATGAACGACAAGCTCCTCGCTATTGGCGTGAACCAACGTCCTGATCGGGATTGATCAATCCGTGTTCATCCGTGGCTAATTTTCTGATATAAAACTGGTCGCTCGTTCTCTTCTCGTTGCCAGCAGGAGGATCCCATGCTCACCGTTCTACGTACACTTATTCTCATCTGTCTGATCGCGCCGTCGTTGTATGCGGCTAAGAGACCTGGATTTCAGTCGTTCGTTGTCGGCACCGCGGCCGATGCGCCACCGGCGGCGACTCTTAGTCCTGGACTGGTTTTGATGGGTGGTGGGACGGACGTCGATGCTGCATTTCAGTTTATGTGCCAACGCGCGGGCGGCGGTGATTTTCTCGTAATCAGGACCACCGGCACAGACGCTTACAATCCATACATTCAAGAACTCTGCCCGCAAATGGATTCAGTCGAGACGATCATCATCACGACTGTCGAAGGGGCAAACACAGCATACGTGAGCAACCAAATATTGAACGCAGAGGCTCTTTGGATTGCGGGTGGCGATCAATCAACATATGTGAACTTATGGCGTGGAACCGCTGTGCAAACCGGTGTGAATAACCTGCTCAACGTGAAGCAGGCGCCCGTTGGTGGCACGAGCGCGGGACTGGCAGTTCTCAGTCAATTTATCTACACGGGCCAACTCGGTTCCGTGACATCGAGTCAGGCGCTCGCGAATCCTTTTCACCGTTATGTCACACTGGACCGCGACCTGTTTCAATCGGCACTTGGAGTAAACAAACTCTACGATTCACACTTCGTGACGCGCGATCGAATGGGTCGAACGATCGTCTTCCTGGCACGCATCGTAAACAACGGTTGGGCCACTCAACCTCGTGACATCGGAATAGACGAAGAGACCGCGTTACTTGTTTTGCCAAACGGCTCCGCCACGATGGTCGGCACAGGCGCCGCGTATTTTCTGCAAGCACCGGGACCCGCCCAGGTCCTCGCAGATCGCACGCCATTGACCTATTTAAATATAAGTGTGTACAAACTTCCGCAGGGTGGCACGTTCAATCTCTCTACCTGGACTGGCACCGGCGGCGTGGCCTACACGCTAAACGTAAACAACGGGTCGCTGACTTCAACACAACCCGGCGGAAGTATTTACTGAAGGATTATCGACTATGAAAAATGCCTGTTCCCTCTTTGCAGTGATCGCCACGGCGCTGCTGCTCTCCCTGAACGCTCTGGCTCAAAACGCGAGCACAACTGCTTCCGTCGTCAAGACTGTTCAAGTCACTCCTTCGGTGAAAGAAGCTGAAGTGGGCCAACAGGTGAAACTCTCCGTCGTAGCGACCGACGCATCGGGCAATACGATCAAAGAGCAGCCTTCGACTTATTTCGCTGGTCCGTTCGACATCGCCGCTGTCGACGACGACGGCAATGTAAAGCTGTTTGGTACAGGCGAGGTGACGGTTGGGGCGATTGTGGGAGGCATACCGGGCTTGGCCACTTTCACTGTGAAAGCACCCAGCGTTAAGACGATCGAGGTTGGTTCGCTAAAACATCCTCTCATAGTGGGTGGCAGCGCACGACTGGGCGCCGTGACGCGTATCTTCAATGGCGATCCGCGCACGGGCGTGCCCGTTGAATGGACTTCAGATAATCCTCAAGTTGCAAGAGTCTCGTCGGGTGGTGTGGTCAATGGAGTTGGACCAGGCAAAGCCACGATTACAGCTACCTCCGGAGCGGCGACTGCGAAAACGACTATCACTGTCGCGAAGAGTCTCAGCACATTGATAGTAAACGAAGGTCCAAAGACTGCGCGTACCGGCGATGTGATTGATTTCAGTGCCAAGACAAATCCTGACGGCAACTTCACGGTGCAATGGTCCGTCAATGGAAATGGAGCGACCATCGACGAGAGCGGAAGATTTGTCGCTGACCTCCCGGGCACTTACATCATCACGGCGAACAGCGGCACGTCTTCGTCGAGCACTTCAGTCGTCGTGACGCCACGCAATCTGGAACGCGAAATCGAAGTCGTTGGTCGCGCACCGTTCAAAGAATTTCAGGGAGCGGAACAGTGGATCATCGGCAACTATGCTTACTACTCGACGATTTCCGATCGGTTCCTGGTTTATGACATCTCCGATCCCGCAAATCCTAAACTAACCGACACTGTTAAAGTAGATGCACGTCTCGTCAACGACATCTCAACGACGGCCGACGGCAAGATTCTCGTCATCTCACGCGAAGGCGCGTCAAATCGAAAGAACGGTATTGCTTTCTACGACACATCTGATCCGGCTCATCCAAAACTGATTTCTGAATACACAGCAACAGTCACTGGCGGTGTTCACAGCGCCTTCGTCGACAGTCACTACGTCTATCTAACCGACGACGCAACGGGCTCGATGCGCGTGATCGATTTCAAGGACGTGAAGAACCCGAAAGAAGTGGCGCGCTGGCAAACAGAGAATCCACTCGCAGGAACGATTCGCACGAAGGAAGGCGATCAAATCGCCGGACGCTATATTCACGATCTACAAGTCAAAGACGGGCTCGCCTATCTTGCTTACTGGCACGATGGTTTAGTCATCCTCGATGTCGGCGCCGGATTGAAAGGCGGCAGTCCTGAGAATCCGAAGTTTGTCAGCCAGTTGCGTTTCAATCATCACGAACTTTACGGTGATGGCTGGCTTGCGGGCACTCACTCCGTCTACCGCTATGGCAAGTACGTCTTTATCGGTGACGAAGTGTTTCCCGGAATCTTCGATATCAAATCGCCAAAGCGCGTCTTCGTTCGTGGCATAGTGCACATCATCGATGTCTCGGATATCAATAACCCGCAGAAAGTGGGCGAGTATCCGGTGCCGGAAGGCGGCGCGCATAACATCTGGGTTGAAAACGATGTGATGTACGTCGGCTACTACAGTGGTGGCGGCCGCATCGTCGATGTCTCAGGTGAATTGTGTGGAGATCTCTACCGGCAGGGGCGTGAGATCGCGCGCATATGGACCGGCGATCCAAATGGGTTCCGTCCGAATCTTCCAATGACGTGGGGTGCGCAACCGCACAAGGGGTTGATTTACTTCAACGATATTAACTCAGGACTTTGGATTGTGAAGCTTGGCGAGAAAATCGAGAAAGGTTCTACGACTTCACCAAATTAAGCCACAAAGACGCACAAGAAACACAAAAGTTAGGCCGAACATTATGTGCTTTTTCTGCCTTTTTGTGGCTA
>DASTVU010000426.1:0-3372 GCA_035758935.1 Pyrinomonadaceae bacterium
GCTCGCAAGTTCGTTACTCATATCCATCGATTCGCTTTATAATCAGGGGAATTTTGAAATCCTGTCAATCTCATCCACAGATTACGCAGATGTCGACATGCGACTATGGATCTCAAAAAACAGTGAAGTCCCTATCCGCGAACAGCTAGTCACACAAATCGTTCTGGGAATTGTCAGCAACGATTTGAAAGTTGCCGAGCGTTTGCCAAGCACGCGTGACCTCGCGCGCCGGTACGATATACACGCCAATACAGTCAGCTCCGCATATCGCGAACTTGCGCGACGAGGCTGGGTCGAGTTTCGCAAGGGCAGTGGCGTTTACGTGCGCCCGCGAAACGATGAGACGCTCGAAGATGGGATGGCACTCGATCAAGTTATCGCACGCTTCTTCAGAAATCTTCGTGAAGAGGGATATTCGCTCGCTGAGATACAGGCCGGTGTGCAGCGATCTTTCTCGATGCAACGGCCCGATCATTTTCTTTTACTCGAGCCCGATGCTGAACTTCGAGAAATCCTCGTGGCCGAAGTCTCAAAGGCGACGAAGGTTAGAGTGAAGGGAGCCGGTCCTGCGGAGTTCGATGGCGCGTTGACTGGCGCGGCGCCACTCGTTTTGTACGGACACATGGACGCGTTCGCAGATCGCATACAGCCGAAGACAGATGTGCTCGTGCTTCACTCGGCTTCAGTAGTTGAGCGTATGCGAGGTCAGACGAGACCGTCGCCCGATTCGTTGGTGGCGATCGTTTCTCGTTGGCCCGAGTTTTTGCGATGGGCCAGGACGATGCTGGTAGCTGCGGGTCTCGATGCCGATGCGTTGAGTTTTCGAGACGCGCGGGAACGCAACTGGGAGAAAGGATTGCGTTCCGCGGCGTTTGTGATTACTGACTCGCTGATGGCGCCGCGGATACCCGCAGGCTGCGAGGTCAAGGTTTTCAGAGTGCTCGCGGAATCTTCGTTGAAGGAGATCCGGGAGTACGAGGAACGATTCTTCTAAATCCATCCACAGATTACGCAGAATCTGTGTAATCTGTGGATGGGTCTTTATTGCTTTTCCTTCGCGAGCGTGCGCACGTAATTCACCACGTCCCAACGCTCAGCTTCGGTCATCCTTTTCTCACCGGCCGGCATGATCCCCGTGATGCCTTTCGTGATCTTCCAATAGACTTCGCCATCGGTCATCGACGTCATGCGTTCTTTGTTTGTGAGATCTGCTGGTTTGCGGCGAAGATTTGGCAAATTTGCTTCGTTGCCCGCGCCCGTTTCGCCGTGACAGAAGATGCAGTTGCCCTTGGTGCGTTCCAGATAGAGTGTTTTTCCTCTCTCGATCGATTCAGCAGTTGCCGGTGTCGGATTCTTTGTCTTGTCGGCATCCTCGGGAAGTTCCCACGTGTTCTTCGAAAAATCCTGTTTCGGCGCGCCTCCAGGAGCGACCGAACGGCTGTCGTTCTGATTCCTGTTGGTGGTAGTGGAGCTATTCGCGTTCTGTGCAGACGACGTTACGGCAATGTCGAATGAAGTGACAAAGAGTACTGCCACTGCGAGCAACAGTGAAAACGCCAATAAGGGCAAAATTGACTTTCGCATCTAGATCACTCTCTCCTTGAATTGTTCTTTGTACTTTGTGCTTTGTACTTTCAGATCCAAGAACAAAGTACCAAGTACAAAGTTCTTTTATTTCGTGCGCTTTCTCCTCACGGTGCGCTTGGGAGTTGGTTTGGCAGCGGGCTCCGCTATTTTTACTTTAGTGGGCGATGGCTTCAGATAGTCAGCCACGACTTTTTCCGGAATGTCGGCTTCCCAAATGACCTCGTTGTCTCGCGCCGACATTTTTAGCCCCTGCAAAATCGTCTGTGCATTCTTATCAGGCACAGCGCTGATGCCCTGCTGCATCAATCCCGAAAGCAGGCTGTTGATGATCTTTGCCGTGTCGGGATTGTCGGCATTCATTGCGCCCCGCAGAACGAAATTGGTTCCGGTCATTGTAACGGCAGCGTAGAAGTTGCCAAAACGCGTATCGCAACGCGACTCGCGCGAAGTATTCTCCAGACCCAGCAAGCCAAAACTCTTCGCAAACGAAGCGAGTGGCGCACCTGATGCAGCCATTAGCACGTTTGGATCTCTGAACAACGACTCGAGCGTCGCCGCACTAATCCTTCCATTTCCATCAGCTGCGTCGATTGCAGATCTGAGATAAGGAAGAGTTCCTATCGCCACGGAGTTTGCACTCAGCGGTACAGCGCCAATCTCGACAAACGGTTTGAGGATCGGGTTCTTCTCTGCTTCAGCCACTAAAGGATCGATCTTCATCACCGTCATCGATTTCGAACCGTGCTTTTCGACGCGCACCTTGTCTTGTAGATAGACCTGGCCAAGCGTCAGTAGTGAATCGGAGCTGAAATCCCCGCCCGTCACAATCATTACGTCGGGAGCGTTGAAGCTCAGATTGCTCGCGGGTTTGTTAAAGCGGATCGCTATCACGAGATACTCGATCGAAGCCGGATCGACGCCGACTGCCTTCTTGATGTCGGCAAATGAGGCGCGCATCTTCGTCACCTCTGCGGGCGGCATAACACGCGGTGCTGCTTCGTTGAGAATCCGTTGCGGGCTGATGTAGATCAACGCGTCGGCTTCGGGCAAGTTGGCCAGTGCTGCTGAAGGGTTTTGCGCAACCGCGCGCTGCGTCAAAGAGAAAACAGCAAGAACGGCGAGTAAGAACAATTTCGAATGGGTTTGTGGCAAGTCGAACCTCCAGGGGACGAAAAGTTGAAGCATAATCTCTCACGCAAAGGCGCCGCGGTGCAAAGAAAAAGTTACTTGCCGACCTGGCGATAGCGAAAGCAGGTCGCGTCGTGGTCGTTGACCATTCCCACCGCCTGCATGAAGGAATAACAGATGGTTGAGCCGACAAACTTGAAACCACGCTTGAGCAGGTCTTTACTTAGAGCGTCGGAGATTTCCGTGCGAGCGGCGAGCGGTGCGTCGGGGTTGCGTTTTAACGGCTTGCCGTTTACAAACCGCCAAACGTATTCATCAAAGCTGCCAAATTCGCGTTGCACTTCGAGAAAAGCGGCTGCGTTT
The DNA here is from genome assembly GCA_035758935.1 of Pyrinomonadaceae bacterium. Lineage (GTDB taxonomy): Bacteria > Acidobacteriota > Blastocatellia > Pyrinomonadales > Pyrinomonadaceae > PSRF01. Next base: position 3,079 of record DASTVU010000426.1, read on the forward strand.
CCGATAGCGGAGTTGATCTTGAGTTGATTGCGGATGATGCCGTCGTTCTTTAGTAGCGCCGCGACCTTGCGCTGATCGTATTTCGCGACTTTCTTTGGATTGAAGCGATCGAATGCGGCGCGATAGTTATCACGCTTTCTGAGGATGGTTTCCCAACTGAGCCCGGCCTGGGCTCCTTCGAGAATCAGAAATTCGAAGAGAAGGTTGTCGTCGTGAACAGGCACGCCCCACTCTTCGTCGTGATAGGCGATTGATAAGGGCGTCCTGGCCCAGAAGCAACGTTGCATAATGTAT
>DASTVU010000427.1:0-8464 GCA_035758935.1 Pyrinomonadaceae bacterium
GAGGTTGAGAACCCCGGACGCGATATTCCTCGATCGCTGTTTGGCGGTGTACTCGCGATTGCCGCGATCTACTTGCTGGTGAACATCGCGTTGCTTTACGTATTGCCGATATCTCAAATCGCGGGAAAGGAATTCGCCGCGGGTGAAGCAGCGACGGTGATCTTCGGCCGTTACGGCGACACGATCTTTCGTTGCCTCACGATCGTGTCGATGCTGAGTGGCATCAACGCGCTGCACCTGATGGCGACGCGCGTTGTGTTCGCGATGAGCCGCGATGGTTTGTTCATGAAGAGAGCGGCTGTAGTTAATGAAGGCGGAACTCCAGCGGTCTCGCTGTTTCTCAGCGCCGTCGTTGCGTTGTTGTTCATCGTGTTCGGCGAGAAATTCGAGACTGTCATCACAGTGCTCGCTTTCTTCTTCGTGGTTAATTACATCCTCTCGTTTGTCTCGCTCTTTGTGCTGCGACATCGCGAGCCTGATAAGCCACGACCGTATCGGGCCTGGGGTTATCCTGTGACGCCGGCGCTTGCGTTGATTGGATCTATCTTGTTTTTGGCGGGAGCCATCAAGGCTGATACGAAGAACAGTGTATATGCGTTAGTGCTGTTGGCGGTGAGCTATCCGGTGTTTTGGGTGCTGAAGCGGCTTAGTTGATGCGGCAACCTTCGTTGTCGACATCCAACGTTCTGACAGTTGAGCCGACTTTGAAACAGTTAGCTATTCGCTGACCAATCTCTTCCTCATTACTTTCAACCAAGCCTACGATACTTGGACCAGCGCCGCTTAGTGCGATGCCGAGCAGACCGGGCATTCGTGGCAGTGCGAGCGCCTCGACAAGTCCAGGCACGAGTGATTCTCGCTGCGGTTGATGCAGCCGATCGTGCATTGCTTCCCAGAGGATGTCGTACTGCTGCTGCGCAATCGCACCCACAAAGAGCGCTGCTCGTTGCAGGTTGTAAACGGCGTCAACGCGACTGACCGTTCGTGGAAGCGCGGCGCGTGCGACGTGTGTCGGGAGTTGTGAGTGAGGTGAGACGACGACCACCCGAATCTTCGTGGGCCAATCAAATTTTGCGGAAAGCACTGACTTATCGTCGCCGATGCAGCTTGCGATAAAACCGCCGTGCAGCGACGCGGCGACGTTGTCGGGATGTCCTTCAAACTCAGTGGCGTAATTCAGAATCGCCTGATCCGAGATCTCTTTTCCGGTGATTAGACCAGCCAGTTTGATACCCGCGACGATTGCAGCGGCGCTGCTGCCGAGGCCGCTCGCGAGTGGTATTTCGTTGTGCGCGATTAGTTCGACCGGCGGCAATGCTGTTCCCTCGCTACGTGCCGCGAAAGACATCGCGCGATAGATCAGATTAACAGCGTTGCGAGGCAAAGCCTCGTTCTCTTTCGCTCCCGTTGTCGTAACGCGACAAGGCTCGGTTGCATCAGCAGCCACAGTGCCACGAACCGTCAGATACAGCTTCAGCGCCAGACCAAAACAATCAAATCCCGAACCCAGGTTCGACGTCGATCCCGGAACACGAACCTCAAACGAAGATCTGTCTTTATCCGCGTTCATCCGTGTTCACAATACCGCCCGAATCGCGTCCGCAGAGGCAGCAACACGAATCGGAGCATTCGCAAATTGACTTTCTAGTTTTCGCCCATCCGGATCTGTTAACGTTTGGTTGTGATACTTAATCACGTAATCAGTGTCTTTCAACACGTGCCCGGTCAACACCGCAACGACCGATTCCTCACGATCAATCAATCCATCACCAACGAGCTTTCGAATGCCGGCAACCGTCGTCGCGGATGCAGGCTCACAACCAATCCCATCACGACCGATGACTGCTTTCGCATCTGCGATCTCCTGCTCGGTTACCGTTATCACGCTCCCACCCGTCTCATGCACCGCACGCCACGCCTTCTGCCATGAAACAGGCGCGCCAATCTTGATCGCCGACGCGAGCGTTTTCGGATGCTCTTCGTTTACAAAATCCCTGTGTTCCTCGTCTGAATAAAACCGCGCAAACGGCGCCGCGCCTTCAGCCTGCACGACTGTGATCTTCGGTTGCCGGGCGGTTAATCCACTGCTGAGCAACTCACGGAAGCCTTTTCCAAACGCCGAACTGTTACCAAGATTTCCTCCCGGTAACACGAGATGATCCGGCACACGCCACTCGAGCTGTTCGGCAAGTTCAAACGCGACGGTCTTTTGCCCTTCAATTCGAAACGGATTGATCGAGTTGACGAGATAGATCGACTCATCTTCAGCCAGTTCGCGAATGACGTTCATCGACGCGTCGAAGTTCCCTTCGATCTCAAACGCGGTGGCGCCGTAATCCAGGGCCTGCGCCAGCTTTGCATGACTCACCTGCCCGGCAGGCACAATAATCGCGCACCGAAGCTCCGCACGCGCCGCATAAGCCGCGAGACTCGCCGCAGTATTCCCGGTGCTCGCACAAACAACGAAACGCGCGCCAAGTCTGCGTGCCTGCGTTACAGCCACAGTCATTCCCGTGTCCTTGAACGAACCGGTGGGATTACAACCCTGATGCTTTAGTTTTAACTGAGATAACCGGCAATAATCGGCAGATCGTGGGGCGTCATAAAGCGGCGTGTTTCCTTCGCCAAGAGAAACTACGGCATCGTCTTCAGAAAACGGCAGGAAGTCACGAAAGCGCCACACACCACTACGATCGCGCTGATCGAAGGACGCTCGTCGCGTTAGCCAGAGCTCGCGTATTGAGGCCGAGGCGACCTGCTCGCGCTGCTCTATATCCAACAAACCACCGCAACGCGAACACACATAAAGCCGAGCATCAAGACCGTATTCGGCCTGACACTCGGCTCTAATGCAACGCTGAATATAGGTCCTATCGGACATATAGGACCTATAACATGTTTCTAGAAGCTGAACCTAATCTGCGCGTCGATGCGACGGTTGTAAGCTGGGTTGCCGCCACCGAATCCACCGAATCCGCCAGCAGTCGAAGTTGATTGTCCGAACAACGACGAACCGAGATTGCCGACCGGATTGCCAAGGTTTGTGTGGTTCAGAATATTATTGAAGTTCAGCGAGAACGTCAGATTGTAGCGACCATTGCCGCCACCACCTGGACCACCGAAACCACCACCACCGCCGCCGCCACCTGGACCACCACGGCCGCCACCGCCACCCGGACCACCGCCGCCTGGTCCACCGGGACCACGACCGGCCATACCGCCACCCATAATCGTGTTTCGCTGTCCCTCACGCTGGGGATTCTGTCCGTCCTGACCCTGACGATTATTGGCATTCGAGCCGCCCTCGGAACCAAAACTCCACGTCTTGCTGACGCGCATGTTGACGGTGACCGATCCCGGACCTTCGCCAAAGTTACGCGGAATCATCACGTCGCCCGGCGCAAACGTAAGCTTGAAGTTGCCGTAAGGCGTGCACTTGATGTTAACCACATCAGAACAATCCGCCCCCGCTGGCGCGAGAGCTGGTCGTTCCGTATTCAACGTGTCGCCGTTAATGTCCCGTCCGAGCGTGATATTAAACGGACGGCCCGACTGCACGATCACGAAAGGATTCAAACTGATGCCCCACGGTGCGCGGAAGTTACCAGTCATCACAAAACGATGTCTGATGTCGCCCGAGGCGCGTCCGTACTCAGTGCTCAAGTCGTACGGGTTCGCTGGAAAAGTTCCGGTGCCATCCGCATCGCTGTTCCCTTTCGCCAGCACGTAATAAGCATTCATCGTTGCGTTGCGATGAAAACGGCTGTTGAAGTTAATGATCAATTGATTCTGGTTATAACGACCGCTCGACTCGTATTCGAAAACGTTGCAACGCGTCGAAGGATTGATCTCAGGCGGGATGAAATCCGCGCAATCCAAAGGTCGAATACCACTTGCCGGCACACCGGGAATAAACGTGCCCGGCAATGGAGCATTCAACGGTCTCGTGCGCAAAACGTGCTGCGTACGAATGTTGATGTAACTCGTAGCGATCGTCAGATTGTGTGGCAACTGGCGCTCAACGCTAATCACTGATTGCATTGTGTACGGCGCCTGTAAACCCTCCTGGAGTCGATAAACAGTTCCCGGAACTGAAAACTGGACCAACTGGTCCGCTGTGGGAATAAGCGGGAAGAAATCCGGATTCTGCACCGTAAATTGCTGCTGATTGACACCATTCAAACGAGTCGCAGTCATCGTCAGATTTTCACTGATGCGCTCGTAGAAAACTCCATAGCCGCCCCGAATGACCGTCTTCGATTGTTGGCCACCTGGTGACCATGCAAAGCCAACACGTGGTCCAAAGTTGAAATTGCTGTCGATATTCTTTTGGTTTTCGTAACGCAGACCGAGACTGAGCGTGAAGTTTGGTCGCAGCTTCCAGTCGTCCTGAGCATAGCCACCAATATCCCATTGGCTGACCTTTGTCTCGGGATTACCGGACGACAAGCGAAACTGGCTTGCACCACCACCGAGCAGTCTGATCTCTGCCCCGCTCAAACCCTGAGCAAGAAAAACCTGTGTGCGTCGATAACGCTCAATACTGGTGACAAAATCAGCGCCCCCGGTCGGCTGGTCATTCGCATCGAGAATCGGACCGAGGCTGCCACCGAAGAACGTGTAAGTGCCACCGAAGTTTTGCGGCGAGAACTGCGTGATGTTGACTCCGCGAAGACGAGCGCCAACTTTCAATGAGTGTGCACCGATTGCAAATGAAGTGTTGTTGGTCAATTCCCAGTCGTGAGTCTTGCTGTGTGCATTGCCGATCTGGGATCCGCCGCCCGTAAATGCATCCTGCACATCGATCGTCGGGATTGAATTGTCGGCGTCCTGCATATTCTGCTGACGCTCAAACGAGAAACGGGTTTCGTTAACGATAGTCTTGTTGATGATTGCTGTTTCAGTAAACTGAATGCTCTGCTCGCTGTTCTCGGTGTGGTAAGCGCGCTCCGGCAGGTTGAAGCCACCGACTCCCGTCAAGCGGGTGTTCTTCGCGTAGTTATATCGCGCCACGAGCGTGTGGTTTTGATTGATCTGGTAATCAATTCTCGGACTAAACGACGTGCGGCGGCTCGGAATGGCAACGGAATCAGTAAAGCCGACTATATTGTTATTCGCGTCCAGCACCTGGGCCACAATCAATGCGCCGTCGTCGATATCGCGTTTATCGAAGTCGACAAAGAACGACGCTTTCCGTTTCGATATTGGACCACCAAAGTTTCCACCATACTGGCGCGTCTGAATCGCGGGCCGGCTGTCAGCGAATGGATTGCGAGCGTTTAGTGCATCGTCGTTGAAGTTGAATGAAACCTGACCACGATAACGATCGGTGCCCGGCCGAGTCAGAATCTCGATGCGTCCAAAACCGAGCCGATCGTATTCGGCGGAAAATGGATTTGCGTTGATGCGTATCTCGCGAATCGACGCGCGCGGAGGCAGGCGACCTCCGGTGAATCCGTCCACAAAAATCTGCCCGCCGTTTGGACCAGCGGAAGGACCAGCCAATGCCTGTAACGCGGCCGCGAGATCGTCGGGATCGTCCGGTAGCGCGTCGATGTCGTCACCCTTCAACACAACTGCGCCGGCGTTGTTTTCCGGTTCAGTGCTCAACTCTCGGGCGTCGCTCGAGACAGTTACCTTCTGCTCTTCGATCGCAACCTTCAAGGTGATGTCGAATTGCGCTGCCTTGCCGGCGGTGATTTCGACGTCAGGAGTTTCAGTCATGGCAAAGCCCGCATTGATTGCGCGGACTGTGTATTTGCCGGGAGCGAGGCCATTGATTGTGTACGCGCCGGCATCGTTTGTAACTACCGACTTCTCAACGCCTTTACCGTCAATCGCCGTCACACTCGCACCGACGATTGCGCCGCCCAACTCATCCAGCACCTGTCCACGCAACGAACCAGGGCGTTGCTGCCCAAGCGCAAGTCCAGGGATGCTTGCGCAAATGGCAACTAACAACACGATTTTCTTCATTTCGAAGCTCCTTCGAACACTTTTGCTGATCGGCGTGGATAGAAGTGCGTTTACGCCCTCACTTGAAGCGCGAATTGTATCGAAAATGGTCGTAAAGAGTCTGTCAATGGATTGTAAAGTTTTGTCAGTTCTATGGAGTTTGTGATTGACACTTCTTTACGCACGAAAACGGGCGATTCATGTAGGATCTTGACGACTTGCCTTAGGTAGTCCATATGTCATTCAATCTCGTCGAGAGTCAACCAATGGAACACGTCCTCGTAATTGACGACGATGTCGGCCTGTGTGAGCTAGTCGGCGAGTATCTTCAGCCGGAAGGTTATACGGTTGAAGCGATTCACAACGGCGAACGCGGCATCGATCGGGCCCTTTCGGAGGAACACGATTTGGTTGTGCTCGACGTGATGTTGCCGGGCACGAACGGATTCGACGTGCTGCGGCGTATCAGAGCGCGTTCTCGTATTCCAGTTTTGATGTTGACGGCCCGAGGCGACGATGTGGACCGCATTGTTGGTCTCGAAATCGGCGCTGACGATTATCTTCCCAAACCATTTAACCCCCGTGAGCTTGTTGCTCGTATTCGTGCCGTTTTGCGGCGCGCCCAGCCCGTTGAGTCAACTACTTCCACGCGTGAAACGATCCGTGTCGGCGACATCGAAATGGACAGCAACACGCGAAATGTCCGCCGCTCGGGGGAAGTAGTTGAACTCACCGGAGTCGAATACGACCTGCTCGAAATTCTGCTGCGCAATGCGGGTCAAATAATCAAACGTGAGGATTTGGTTAAGGAAGTGTTAGGCCGCGAACTATCGCCCTTTGATCGCAGCATCGACATGCACGTCAGTAACCTGCGCAAGAAGCTGGGCCACCAACTGAATGGCCTCGAAAGAATCAAGACCATTCGCGGCGTCGGCTACATCTACGGCGCCACGACAGACAAGGAATGAGCCACAAAAAAGCACAAAAGTCACATAAAAGAAAAGAAAGAGGTTTCTCTCTTTTTGTGTTTTTTGTGCCTCTTTGTGGCTAATCAGTATGAAATTCCCGTTTCGAAATTTATATCTAAAGATCTTCATCTGGTTCTGGCTCGCGATGATCATCATCAACGTCGTGCTCTTTGCGGCGTTTGCCCTCACGCGTCCTACACCGACCCGGAGGTCGTGGCGTGATCTCGCGCAAACCGGACCAAACGCACAGAAGGCTGCTGAGATCTACGAGCAATCAGGATCGCAGGCGTTGACTGCTGCCCTTCAGGCGACAGAAAAATCTTCCGGTGTTGGTGCCACTTTCTTCGACGAGAATGGGAAAGAGCTTTCCGGGCGAGCTGTGCCGCCCGGCGCAGCGGATTTGATCGCAAAGGCGGCGGAGAGTCGTGACATCGAATTCAACTTCGCGGTTGAAAACACCCTCGTAGCGCGGCCGGTCGTTAGTGCGAACGGGCAGCGATACATCTACGTGGCTCACATTCCGCGCCCTCCGTTCCAACCGAGTTTTCAATCATTAGGACTGCGACTGCTCGTGGTGCTCGTTATCGGCGGCATCTTTTGTTACTGGCTGGCTCGATATCTCACCACGCCACTGCTGAAACTTCGCACGACAACAAACGAACTTGCCGAAGGCCATCTTGGCGCTCGTGTTTCGACGAAACTTGCCAAACGTCGCGATGAAGTTGGGCAGTTAGGCCGTGACTTCAACACGATGGCCGAACGTTTGGAGTCGATGGTGAAGGCCCAACAACGATTGCTCGGCGACATCTCGCACGAGTTGCGCTCGCCGCTTGCGCGTCTTGGCGTTGCGCTTGGTTTGGCCCGGCAACGATCTGGTCCGGAAGCGAATGGCGCGCTCGACCGTATTGAGCGTGAGTCAGACAATCTCAATGAAATGATCAGCCAGTTGCTGACTCTGACGCGTCTCGAAAGTGGCACTGACGGTCGCAAACGGACGGATGTCGATCTGGCGGCGTTAATTAAGGAAGTTGCTGACGACGCCGACTTCGAAGCGCGGAGTATCAACCGCTCGGTCCAGATCGTTTCGAGTGATCACTGTTCGATAAAAGGTGTCGAGGAATTGCTGCGCAGCGCGGTGGAGAATGTCGTGCGCAATGCGGTTCGATACACGCCAGAGGGAACGGCGGTTGAGATCGCACTGCAACGGCAGAATGGCCACGCGGTGATTAGCGTGAGAGATCGCGGCAAAGGTGTTCCGGCAGAATCGCTCGAAAAGATCTTTCGTCCGTTTTATCGCACCGAGGATGCACGAGACCGGCAGAGTGGCGGTGGCACGGGCCTCGGATTAGCGATTACCGAACGGGCCGTGCGGATGCACGGTGGATCGGTGGCCGCTGTTAATGCTGTCGATGGCGGCCTGGCGGTGGAGATGAGATTAGACCTAAGCTATCCACAGATTTAACTTAATCTGCGTAATCTGTGGATAGCTTTTGTTTTCTCTGCTTCCTGCGCCGCAACTGCATTTCAACAAACCTCACCAC
>DASTVU010000428.1:0-13549 GCA_035758935.1 Pyrinomonadaceae bacterium
AAAGCGGCGTCAGGCCGCCGCACTCCAAGGTGGCGCCAATTATTTAGGCCCGCGATAGCCCTTGCGCGTCCTTACACCCAGTTCTTCACGTTTAACTTTAACTTCAAGAGTACGCCATTTCCCATCACGCTTCTTATTCAACGGATGATAGGAGATCGTGTACTGATGCCCGAGCTCGTCGGCAATGCCGGTAAACGCGTCACGTAGTGCTGGTCCACCTGGAGTCGCGATAAAGCGTCCCCCAGTCTTCTCCGCGAATCCTTTCAGCGACGTCGCGCTCGGCCTATTCGCAGAACCGGCCACTTCCAAACTCGTCATATCCACGGCGAAGATGCTGGCGCCAACCGCGAGGGCACTCTCAACCGCTTTCTCACTCGTCGCTTTACTGAACGTGTCCATCCCATCCGACAAAACGATAATCGCTTTGCGCACCTCAGGTCGTTCAGCCAGCGTCTTCGACGCTTCAACGATCGCATCGTTAAGCGTCGTCATTCCTTTCGCCTTAATCGCATATGCAATCGGCGCGAGATCTCTGCCACCAGAGAACTCCTGCACACGTTCTACCTTTGAATCAAACCGGTAAACCGCTGCGACATCTTCAGGCCGCAGACCATCGAGAAACCTGATCGCAGCAGAGCGTGCAAGCGAAAAGCGCGCCTCCATACTTCCGGAACTATCCAGCAACACCACCGCTGCATAAGGTGATTCCTGGACTGAAAAACCCGCCATGCTTTCCGGCTTCACCTCAACACCGTCTTCAAAGACCTTGAAGTCAGACGCCTTCAATCCTTTTACATACTGGCCCGCTTTATCGGTGACAGTGACGTTGAGTATGACGAGATCAGTGTTAGTGCGAATCACGTCGTCGTCCTGTGCAACGACTACGACAACGTTGGCGAGCACGAGTACGACGAGGAAGAGAATTGTCCTGAGCATCATCATTGCTGCGGCGGGCGACCAAATGTTCGAGTTAACTTTAATAGTTCAAGTAAAATATTAGCGCTGCTGATCACTGACGCTGACACGACTTGTCTCGGCGTGTCTTGAACTTCTTTCGACAACGCTTCTGTTTTTTCGCCAATCTGGCAGGCAGCGGCCGGTAGATCTGTGGGTGGATTTACAAGGGTCAATTCTTCAGACTCACCACCAGCTTCGCCACGCACTTTCTTCGTGAGTTTCTCGAGTCGATCGATCTTCTTCAGGCTGTCGCGATCAAGCGCAGACTTACCTTGAAGACTTTCTTTTAGTTCTTTTCCTAACTGCTGGATTTCTTTTGCACGATCGAGATTTTCCCGATGTTCCTTTTCGGCCATCTTTATCATGCGCTTGGCGCGAATCTCTTCTTCGAAGGTTGTGAGTGGAGTCTGATCGTCGTCAGGACTCTTTTTACCCGCACTGGGAAGAGTTTGAGGATTTCTTTGGGAAGCCGTTTGTCCATATGCCACGGCGACACTGAAAACGATCACCGCTGCGAGAGTGCAAGCTGTGTAAGAAAACTTCTTCATTCGACTCTCAGAGTTCACCTTAACAATCGGCACGCCGACCCCTAAACAAAAACATCAGTATTGTTGGGAGACTACGGAATGCGCCCCGGGTTGTCCGGCGAGTTAATAAACTCTCCCGGCTTACCGCTGCGCTTAACTACGATCGTTCTCGGTTCGATTCGTTCTGGTGTTCGCCTCTTCCCCTGTGCCGAAGTGTATGCGACTAAGGCTGACTGCGGATCGGCCCTCAACCCTGCGAGACGAATCGAAGCGAATTCCTGGGCCGATACTTTCAGCGAATACGAACCTTCCTGCTCAGGTTGCAGTTGAGTCGGTGTAACTGGCAACGCACTCTGTTCGAGACCGCCGTCTTTTCGCCGGCGTAGTTCAAGAACTACTGAAAGACCGCTTATTTCCTGCTTCGAGATATTGCGCACGACACCGCCAATAGTTGTCATTCCTTTGTCGAGAGTGGGCTCGTCGATAACGATATGAGCGAGCGGCGGACCTTTTGGACCAGAATCGGTAACTGGCGGAGGGGTGTTCTCAGCGATGACTTTTTGAGCGTGATACTTGCGAATGTAGCCGTAACCGACAAGAAGAACCGCGGTGACACCGACGGCGCAAACTACAGCAAGTAGTTTTCGTTTACTCGACTCGTTCTCTCGTGCGAGGGCTTCCTCGGCGTGCAATGGGTCGTTAATCATTTCTTCTAAATTGCCAATTTTCAATTTCCGATTACCAATCTAGTTAAAGCAACTTCTCAATGGCAATTGGAAATCGGCAATTGGCAATACGCTAGGGCTGCGGGTTTCGACCTGCAGGTGATGCACCCGTTACAGCCACTATCAGACCTTCGAGAAATTGATCTTCGGCAAGACCAGTACTGCGCAACGTGGTCCATTCAGCTCCAGTTGCTCCGTCGGTGCGACCCTCAACCTTTGCATTAACAGCAATGTTCGCCGAGTTGCCGTCAATCGGTTGAACTTCAACCGTGAGCGTATAGCGACCGCGTGTCCATGCTCTCGCGCTCTCCGAAGTCACATCTGCGTACCTGCTTAGATCAGCCTGTGCGACGACCGCGCCCTTCGTGAAAGTGAAAGGCTGACTGACGATGATCCCGTCGGCAAGTCGCGAAGCAGATTCATCGACGACGAGCTTCCGATCGCGCATCAGATCCTGAACGGCAGTGATAATCACATCACGGCGACCAGTTAAGCGATACGGGTTCGGTAGTGGCGGCGCGACAGTTGACTTGCCGCTGCCAAAGTCGATGCCGCGGCCACTGCCCGTGTCTTGTTTGTTGCCGTTGTTTCCGGGCGTTCGATCCGAACCAGTATCTCGTACGCGCTCGTTTTGCTTGTCGACACCTTTTGCAGCCTGTGCAAAGACTGGAACTGAACAGACAATCAACACCAGTAGACCAGTAATTATGCGCAACATAACAACACCTTTTGTTTTCAAAACACCTGAACTTCAATCGGGGATTCGTAACCCGAGAATAGAGTAACGGTCACACAAAGACAAGCAAGACTTTGAAGTAAAGAACTAAACAAATTGTTGCCTAGTTTAGCCACAAAAGGCACGAAAAGCACAAAAGAAAACGATTAACTCATTTTGTGCTTTATGTGCCTCTTTGTGGCTCATCTTGTTTGTGCCTTTTTGCGGGCTTCTTCTGCGTCGCGTTCGCGTTCCCATTTACGCAGTGCCTGGACACCGGTCTCAAACTCAGCGCCATTGCTGTAGAAGTTGTGTGCACCATCGTCACGATCCGGGTTGCGAACATAGTAGAGATAGTCTGATGTGGCCGGATTCAAAGCGGCTTTCAGTGAGCTTTCTCCAGGGGAGGCAACTGGCCCTGGCGGAAGTCCCGCATAAATCCTTGTGTTGTACGGAGAGCGTCTTTGAATGTCGCTTAGGTAGACCTTCCCGTCGTAACGCCATTTACCTTCAAGTTTCGAGGCGTAAATGATGCTCGAATCCACTGCGAGCGGAATGTCTTTCTCAAGCCGGTTGTAAATAACTGAGGCAACGAGCGGGCGCTCGTCCGCAAGCTTTGCTTCCGTTTCGATAATTGAAGCGGTAGTTACGATCTCGCGTGGCGTGAAACTCAGGCTGCGAGCACGTTCAGTCCAATCCGGTTTCCAGACGTTTCGGAACCGCTTCACCATCATCTCAACCAGTTCTGCCGGAGTAGTCTCCGGGGAAAACTCGTACGTATCCGGAAATAAATAACCCTCGAGGTTTTTAGCAACCGGATCGAGGTCGCCGATCAAGCTCACGTTATCCATTAACTCCAATGCTTGAGCGTCATTTTCGAGCTTGAATTCAGGCACCTGCGCCATTGCGTGTGCGATGTCCCAGCGCGTCCAGCCTTCGATAATAGTCAGCCGGTTGAGTCGTCGCTGACCTTGCTGGAGCTTTGCAATGACCGCGAGCGGAGAGATGGGAGACGGGAAGTCGTATTCGCCGGCTTTCAATGATGCACCCTTGCCCGTTAACTTCAAGTAAAGCTTTAGGGGCCACTCGCTCTGAATTACTCCTTCAGTCGCGAGTTTCTTGATGATGGCACTGGGAGACGTGCCCTTTGGAATGTCGATGTATTGTCCGCTTTTGGAGTGGGTGATTGGTTTGTGGAGGTTGGAGTAGGTCCAGACGCTGATTCCCGCCACTGCCAGTACAACTACCACAATTATCAAGAGTATGAGCCGCTTCATTCGTTTCACGTGTCTCCTTGGAGTGCGCCAACTTGTTGGCGCTTTAGTATTTGTACCAAAGCGGTGACAAGTCACACTCCAAGGAGGTTAAGGTTCAATGCGTATTCGATCTTGGTCAGTCGTCAAAAAATCTTTAAGGATCAGTGCCGCTGCTTCACCATCAACGAGCGCCGGAATCTCGTCATCCGTAACCCCTTCGGCCTTTAAATTCTCTGTCGCCGTGAAGGAAGTCAAGCGCTCATCCTGCAGATAGACAGGCTGTTGAACTGATTTGGCCAGGTTCAGAGCCAGACGGCGGACATTTTTTGCCGCGTCACCTTCAGATCCATCCATCCTTAACGGCAAACCAACCACTATTGTTTGGGCGTCAAAGCGTTCCAGCAGGTCGCGCACGTCCTGAAGCAGCTTTTTCCAATTCGAACGTTTGAGTGGTTGTAGCCGTTTGGTTGTGACCAGTCTTTCGTCCGACACCGCGGCGCCGACGAGCTTCTCGCCGAGATCGAGCGCGAGAACCGGTCCGATGAATTGAGATTGATTCGCCGTTGTTTTCACTTGCGGATGTTTAGCTTGCGCCCCTTAAATACCGCCTGTATCATACGTTTCGACCGCAAAATGTGCGATCTTTTGTTGATTCGGGCTTTAACGCAATCCACGAGGTAGGTAAATGTCATTTCGTACTAAGTTCATCCTGACTCTGCTGTCTGCCACGCTAACTCTCTATACCGCTGTTGGTGGCTGGATTTCCACGCGCGCACAACAGCCGGCGGCAAACGACCCAAACGCACAGTTGAGAATTTTTGAGAGTGTGCTGCAGCACATTCAGAGCGATTACGTTGATGAACCAAACATGGAGAAGGTTCGCGCCGGCGCTTTGCGCGGCCTGGCTTATGGCCTCGATCCCTACTCCACCTACCTGACGCCCGAACAGGTCAAGGAATACAACGCCGGTAACAAAAATAATCTAGTCGGCATCGGCGCTGAGATGTCACAAGTCGCGTCGTATCTTTATGTGATCTCTCCGATGAAGGGCTCGCCGGCGGATCAGGCGGGAATTAAGGCGGGCGATATCATTGAGTACATCGACAACAAGGCGACACGCGACATTTCGCTCTATGACGCGAAACAACTACTGAACGGCGCTGCCGGCTCAGAAGTTAAGCTCCGAGTCTTAAGAGCCAACTCGAGCCCGCTCACGGTGACTGTGAAACGTGGCAGCGCACGCGCTGCGGCAGCCGAAGCACGCATGGAAGCAAACCGCGTCGGCATTCTCCGAATCAACAGTCTCAATGATGGTGAGTCGAACGAAGCCAAGGCAAAACTTCAGGATCTTCTCAAACAGGGCGCGCAAAAGATCGTAATCGACCTGCGCGACACTGCAGGCGGTTCGCTGAATGAAGCGGTAGCGGTTGCAAACTTTTTCATTAAAGACGGTGTTATTGCTCAAACCGTCGGCCGCGAAGGGAAAGCTCTGAAAACGTTTCCTGCGGATCCAAAAGCGAATCTATTTACCGGACCGGTCGTGGCGATGATCGACACCGGCACGGCTGGCGCAGCGGAAGTTGTCGCCTCCGCCCTGATTGAACAAAATCGTGCCCAGGTTGTCGGCGAAAAGAGTTTTGGCGCCGGCACCGAGCAGCAACTCTTTACCCTCCGCGGTGGCGATGGTCTCCTGCTCACAACGGTTAAATGGGCGAGCTCGAATGGCAAGACCTTCCTCGGTGAAGATCGTGCTCATTCAGGCGTCGCACCGTCGGTCGAAGTAAAAGGACAGGAAGTTTCTGAGTCGGTTGACCCTGACGAGTTGACGGGCAACGACGACGACTCCATCAAACAGCCAGAACAGGGTAATGAGAAGCGGGACGTCGCACCGGCTCCGGCTACGAAGCCAGCTCCCGCCGAGGATCTTCAACTGAAGAAGGCGCTCGAGCTATTGAAGGACAAACCGGCCCAGCGCGCTGCTGCCTAAGACATTAGCCACAGATTAACGCGGATGAAAACGGATTGATTCGTTCTCATCCGCGTTTTTTCGTGCTCCGATATCGGATATGGTGACTCCATATCGGGTATACCTCACCCTCCGTTATTTGATCGAAACATTGGGAATCACTTGTGAAATTCTTGCAATCGACAATTTTTGGGCGTTGATTGCTAGAATTACAACATCTAACCCTTCTTCTTCAAATCACCCGACATTGAAGGAATGGCTCTTGCAGCATGCCCGACTGAGTTGGGAATTACTGGATCTTTTGCAAGGAGAACAGAGCGATGATTTTCACAAACAAATTACTGCCAGTGGCGTTGATTGCGGCCCTCATCGGAGGTTCGGTCGGCGCATTGGTTATGCATAAGAGTCAGCCGGCAACGGCTGAGACGCTCACTGCAGCGCAGACGACAACACCTGCTGCTGCCACCGCTGAACCGGTTGCAGACAGCGAGATGGTTCCAGCAGCGTTTAATACCGCTGGTGAGCAAACGGCTTACAAAACCGGTTTTGCGGACGGCTATGCCGCAGCCACTCAAGCTGAACAGCGAACTGTTACGACTACCAGACGTGCTCCTTCGCGAGTCGTTTATCGTAACTCAGGTAGCCGCAGCTCATCGAATCGCGTGTACTACAACTACGAACCACGTAAGCGCAGTTTCTGGGATAAGCACCGAGATAAGCTGACCGTGGCGATCGGTACTGGCGCCGGTGCGGCCGTTGGCGGCTTGATCGGTGGCAAGAAGGGCGCTGCGATTGGTGCTCTGTCAGGTGCCGGCGGTTCAGCTCTGTGGACGTACAAGCTGCGCAAACGCGACCGGAACTACTAATTGATTACTTAGAGGTCCGGAGTAGTGAGCAAAGCTAAACTTGCTATCGCTCTAAGTACTCTCAGTGTTGCAATAGTTGCCTGGGCGGTTCCTATCAAGGGAATCGCCCATCAACGTGTTGAGCCACTGAGAGCCGCCGACGTTGTCGCGCCGATTCGCTTGCGCGACGAACGGGAGCGCGGTTTGTTGGCGCAGGGATGGATCAACGGCGCCGGGCCTTTCGTCTTTGTGATTGACACGGGCGCAGGTGTCTCGCTGATCAACCGGAACGTTGTCGATCGTGCACGACTCTCAGTCACCAAATCTCGACGCTCACTAGTGGGCGGATTCAGCACGTCGCCGATATCTTCAAATCAGGAATCGCGAGTCTCCGGTCTCGCACTCGGCAAACCAGGGAATAACGTACCTGGAAGCTTTACGGCAGCAGTCGTAAACAGTTTGCCTGGTGGGATTGATGGAGTATTGGATCCCACGGACATGTTTCGTCCTTACGGATACTCAGTTGATTTGCCGAATAATGAGTTGCGTGTGTTTGATACGGCTGCCTATCGCGTGAGCGTGACGGACGTCCCGAAGGATGGTGCGGTTGTTCGTTGGGTCCGCGAGACTGGCAGTGATAGACCTTTTGTCAGACTTAGCGATGGACGGCTGGCGTTACTCGATACCGGTTCCGCGTTAGGACTGGCGCTTAATCAGAGTGGCCGTGCATCGAGCTCCAATCACCGTATCACTAACGATCTTGGCGGCGGAACATTTCAATCTCGAAGAATCGAACCACAGACTGTGAGTATCGGCGCCCTCGTTCTCAATCGTGTGCCAACAGATCTGTTAACAGGAGTCGCGCCAGGAACACCGATTATCCTCGGCCGCGGCGCCCTTTTCCCATTCAAGATCACCTTCGATCCCGCCTCAAAACTGATCGCGTTCGAACCCACTGAACGGTAGCCACATAAGGCACAAAAGGCACAAAAGGCACAAAAGGAATTAAGAAGGCTAACTCAGTCTTCCTGTTTGTGCCTTTTGTGCTTCTTGTGCCTTTTTGTGGCTTAAAGAGGAATGTTGCCGTGCTTGCGTGGCGGATTCGAGTCGCGTTTGTTTTCGAGTAGCGAAAGAGCACGGATTAGTTTTGGTCTCGTGTGTGCAGGTTCAATCACTTCGTCGACAAAGCCACGTTCGGCGGCGATGTACGGGTTCGCAAACTTGTCCTGCAGTTCCGCGATCTTGGCCGTTCGTGCGGACTCCTTGTCCTGTGCTTCGTTGAGCTCGCGGCGATAGAGAATACCCACGGCTCCTTCTGCACCCATCACAGCGATCTCCGCTGATGGCCAAGCGAAGTTGACGTCGGTGCGAATGTGTTTTGAGGCCATCACGCAGTACGCGCCGCCGTAAGCTTTACGCGTGATCACCGTGACTTTGGGCACTGTCGCTTCGGCAAACGCATAAAGGAGTTTCGCGCCGTGAGTGATGATCCCGCCATGCTCCTGCGAAACACCAGGCAGAAAACCGGGTACGTCCTCGAAAGTAATCAGCGGGATATTGAAACAATCACAGAAGCGAACGAAGCGCGCGCCTTTCACCGACGCGGCAATATCCAGAACGCCCGCGAGAAAGGCCGGCTGGTTTGCAACGATCCCAACTGATCGTCCACCCAGTCGCGCAAAACCCACACAGATATTGGGCGCAAACATTTGCTGGACTTCAAAGAAGTAACCGTCGTCAACAACCGAGTTGATAACGTCTCGAATATCGTACGGCTGATTTGAAGCTTCCGGAACAAGCTCGTTGAGTTTCAGATCAACGCGATCTACCGGATCACTTACCTCAAGGCGCGGTGGATCTTCCTGATTGTTTGAAGGAATAAAAGAAAAGAGCTCGCGTACGATTCGCAGCGCATGCTCGTCTGAGTCGGCCGCAAAGTGCGCGACGCCGGAAACACTGTTGTGAGTGACCGCACCTCCCAACTCTTCTTTGGTAACTTCCTCGTGCGTCACGGTCTTGATCACGTCCGGTCCGGTGATGAACATGTACGACGTGTCCTTTACCATGACGTTGAAGTCGGTAATTGCAGGACTATACACAGCGCCGCCCGCACACGGACCCATGATGCAACTGATCTGCGGTACCACTCCGCTTGCGAGTGTGTTTCGCAGAAAAATGTCTGCGTAGCCGCCGAGACTAACTACGCCTTCCTGAATGCGCGCACCGCCAGAGTCGTTCAGACCAATAATCGGGGCGCCGACCTTCATCGCCAGATCCATCACCTTGCAAATCTTTTCGGCGTGAGTCTCGGAAAGGGAACCTCCAAAGACAGTGAAATCCTGCGCGAAGACAAACACATTCCGGCCGTCGATCAAACCGTGGCCCGTGATGACGCCATCTCCGGGATAGAGTTGTTTGTCGAGTCCGAAGTCTTTCGAGCGATGGACCACGAGTTTGTCAAACTCTTCAAACGAGCCTTCATCGAGCAGAAATTCGATACGCTCACGCGCAGTCATCTTTCCTGCCCCGTGTTGTTTCTCAACGCGCGCGGTGCCGCCACCTGCCTCGGCCTGAAGGCTTCGTTCGCGCAGTGTCTCCAACTTGGACTTCGTTTGTTTCGGTTGTTGTTTTGAGGCCATATTATTCGTTGAAGGGAAACGCTCGCGACTCGATCAGTTCGATCACTTCCGTCAAAGCCTGGCGTGCATTTACCTGGACCTCGTTCGGATAATCATAGCGTCTGGCGTTTTCTTCAAAGTCGTCGACGTCCAGAATCTTGTAAGTGAGGTCAGGTCCAACTAACACATCAATGTCGAGATCAATGTAACTCAACACACGCCCGTCGAAAGACGGCGGCTGATTGATGTTGCAATAAAAGTTCTTCAACTTCCCGTCTGGATCGCTGAAGCGAAAGACGTTATACCAGCGATCCAGCCAGTAATACTCGGTGCTGATCGTTCCCAGTGAAATCGTACCCAGAAGATCGTGTTCAATCTCCTCTTCAAAGACCGCATCCAGCACCAGGAGCGGTCCTTTGATCTTTGCTATTCGTGCCGGCCAGCGGCGATGCTCAATGCCGTCGTACTTCTGAACGCTGACAACAATTCCCGCCGCGCTATTCTCTCCCACGCTATTTTCTACCGCTTTTCGCCCAGTCAGCCAGAAATTGCGCCTGCCCTTTATCCGTCAACGGATGATTAAATAGCTGATCGATCACCTTGAACGGCATCGTGGCGATGTCCGCGCCCATGCGTGCGGCTTCGATCACGTGAATCGGGTGACGCAAACTCGCCGCGAGCACTTCCGTCTTCCAACTGTAGTTCTGATAAATCTCAATGATGTTCTGCAACAAGATGAGCCCGTTTTCGCCGATGTCGTCGAGACGCCCAAGGAATGGACTGATAAACGCTGCGCCCGCCTTCGCGGCTACAATCGCCTGCGCGGCCGAGAAACAGAGAGTGACGTTTACTTTGATTCCTTCGTCCGTCAATTGACGGGTGGCTTTGAGGCCATCGCGAGTCAGCGGGCACTTTATAACGACGTTCGGAGCAATCTTCGCATACTCGCGTCCTTCGCGAAGCATGCCGTCCTTATCCTGGCTCGTCACTTCAGCCGAGACTGGCCCCTGCACGATTTCGCAGATCGCTGCGATGTGTTGTTTGAAGTCGACATCGCCTTCTTTTGAGATGAGCGATGGATTAGTTGTCACTCCATCCGCAAGTCCTAACGCTGCTCCTTCGCGAATCTCGTTGAGATTGGCGGTATCAAGAAAGAATTTCATAACAAGACTCCTATCCTATTTCGGAGAATCCCGATCCCCGTCACTTCTACTTCCACCGTATCGCCGGGCTTCATGCGCGAGACGCCCGCGGGCGTTCCAGTTGCGATCAGGTCGCCGGGATACAGTGTCATGATCTCAGAGATGTACCTTATAAGAAAGGCGACAGGAAATGCCATGTCAGCCGTGTTACCTTTTTGTTTTACTTCGCCGTTGAGACGCGTTTGGACGGTAACACTGTTCGGATCGATTTCCGTCTCGATCCACGGACCCACCGGACAGAACGTGTCGAACGACTTGCCACGGGTGAATTGAACGTCTTTACGCTGTAAATCACGTGCGGTGACGTCGTTCACACACGTGTAGCCAAAGACATAGCTGAGTGGATCGTCGCTGTCGGGAATCTTGTGAGCCAGGCGCCCGATTACGACACCGAGTTCGCCTTCGTGCTCAACTTGCTGTGACGCTGCTGGCAGTTCGATCTCATCGTCCGAGGCGATCACGGCCGATGGAGCTTTCAGGAAGAGGAGCGGCTCATCCGGCATCTTGTTTCCGAGTTCCGCCGCATGCTCGCGATAGTTTCGACCGACACAGACAATCTTTGAAGGCGCCACCGGCGCGAGCAGTTTCACCTCTGCCAGATCCAACGCTGCATCTTCGTCGAAGCGCTCGATGTGCTCGAAACTATAATCACTCGGCAACGGATAGACTTTAGAATCCTTCAGCACCGCATACCGTGGTTTCGCTAAGCTCTCATGTGCAACGCGACAAAGTCTCATAATGGTACAAGGGCTCGTTCACCGAACTGTAGGGGCGGCCCTCCGTGGCCGCCCTCGGTTGAGTACGGATTCAAGAATCGACAGTTTCGGGTTTGGCGAACCCGATTTAAACCGAGGGCGGCCACGGAGGGCCGCCCCTACAGTTCGTTCTATGGTGCCTTCTCGGAGCCTACTTCCGAAGGTGGACTGACGTTCCCGGCTTTATCAACCGCGGTTATGTAGTAGTAATAAGTCTTACCCGATTCAACTTTATCATCCTGATAAGTCGTGCGCGTCAGCAGCGTCTGATTCAACTTGGTCCAATTCTGTTTCGGAAGATCCGGATCGGTCGAACGATAAATGTTGTAACCGGCGATATCAGTTTCCTTGTTCGCCGCAAAGAAAATCGCGAGCCGTGCCGATGAAGGCTCGGGTGCTGCAACGCTGGGACGCTCCGGCGCTGCCGGTGCAAATGTATCCACCGGCGAAACGGACACAGCGTTCGAGTTAAGACTCTCCACCTGTGCACCACCCGTTCCGAGTGAAACTGCACGAACAACGTATCGATAGCTGTTACCGAACTGAAAACTCTTGTCGGCATATTCGGTCGCAGAGATTGGCGCGGAATTGAGCGGCTGATTCGCCGGTTCAGTCTGCGATTCATCCGTGCGATAGACGTTGTAGCCAAGCAAATTCACCGGCGTTGAATTATCGATGTTGGCTGCAGGCGGCTGCCAGGAAATCGTAATCGAATCCTCAAGCACTTTTGCCGGTGACACGAGCGTAGGCGCTTGTGCGATACGCGCAGCGGGCTCAATGCTCAGGAAGTTTGAGAAAGAAGCACGTTGACCAGATGCATTAACGTAACGAATTGCATAGCGCAGGCGTGTCGGTTGTCCTGCGAGTTCGAGGACATCTCTGTAGGTGAGTGTATCGCCGGCAGTTTGTATCTGCTCAAAAGTGACAGAACCAACAACCGTAGCTCGCGCTGAGAACTCGTCTTCTGTCAGAGCGAGTGGCGCGCCTGGTTTTTCCGCTAACCGGTAGACGTCGATACGCCGAATGCTTTGTACGCTGCTGTCCGGCGCGTTTCGTTGCGGCGCAGGCCAACTGAGAATTACTTCGTTGCCCTGTTGTGCGCCTGAAAGAAACTCTGTGCGTTGCTGGACGCGCTCAACCGGCGGCAGAGGAGGCCGTCGCTTGCCGCATCCAGTCACGCAAATCAAACAGAGAACTATCCACAGATTACACAGAAGAGTAATCGGTGAAATCTGTGGATGGGCTGGTCCACGTTTTGTCACAGAATGTATCGACTGAGGTCTTGATCCTTGACGGTCTCTGAGAGCATTCCCGACACGTACGCAGCATCAATACGCTGCTGCTTTGGTTCCAAATCAGGCCCTTCGAAACTGATCTCTTCGAGCAGCTTCTCCATAATCGTCTGCAGACGACGCGCCCCGATGTCTTCAGTTTGCTGATTTACCTGCGCTGCGTAGTTCGCGATGGAATCGATGGCATCGGAAGTAAATTCGATGCTGACACCTTCAGTCTCCATCATCGCCTGGTACTGTTTGATGAGCGCGTTGCGCGGCTCAGTTAGAATGCGTTTGAAATCATCAATCGTGAGCGACTCCAGCTCAACGCGAATCGGAAAACGTCCCTGTAGCTCCGGAATCAAGTCGGAAGGTTTTGAAACGTGAAACGCACCTGCGGCAACGAAGAGAATGTGATCTGTGCGCACCATTCCGTAACGAGTGTTTACGGTAGTGCCTTCGACAATCGGCAGGATGTCACGTTGCACACCCTCGCGCGAGACATCTGGACCATGTCCCGACTCGCGTCCTGCGATCTTATCGATCTCGTCAAGAAAGATGATTCCTGAATTCTCAACTCGTTCGATCGCCGCGCGTGCCACCTGGTCCATATCGATGAGGCGCTCTTCTTCTTCCTGCATCAAATACTCCATCGCCTCGTCAACGCGCATCTTTCTTCTTTTCGTCCGGCCCTGAAAAAGATTGCCCA
>DASTVU010000429.1:0-7844 GCA_035758935.1 Pyrinomonadaceae bacterium
CGTTCAAGCCGGTCATAAACTTGACGTCGTCGATGGCGTATACGTTGGTCGGATCGACCATGGCGAGAGTGAGAGTGGCGCCAACGCGAGAGAGGGGCAAAACAGAATGTTTTTGCGCGACCTCCTGAGGGATGAGGCTTATGACGGAAGGATCGATGTTGAAGAGATCGAGATTGACGGAAGGAATGCCGTACTGTCGCGACAGTACGGCTGTGATCATGTCGTCACTTACCAGTCCGAGTTTGACGAGATTGAAGCCGAGACGGCCACCATGTTCGCGCTGGTAGTCGAGGGCCTCTCTCAAGTGTTGAGGGCTGATAAGATTTTCGCGTACCAGGATTTCGCCTAATTTGGCTGACATTTGTGCACTAAAAAGCTCTCGGGAGTGGGTATTTCCCCGGGTTCTGGGTGGATTGGAGGCGCCGAATGGGGCGCGAGGCATGACCGGTCTTCTCAATACAACGACGGTACTAACATCGTTGTGCAGTCATAGTACAGTTTGAACACAGAGAGTGTCAAGGCAGGATTTCCAGAGGTTTTAGTGGAAAATCTAACAAGAAAGCCACGGATCACACGGATGACAAAACCGATCTTGTCTTATCCGTGTAATCCGTGGCCTGGTTTTACTTAGGGACGTTTACGTCCGGGTTTGGCGGTCTTTTCCGGAGTAACGTTCTCGCTGTTTTTCAATTCAGTGAGAATCGCTTTGGCGTCGTCTTTCATCGGGTTTGTATCAGGTGCTACTTCCACAAATCTTTGCAGGAAGTTTGCTGCTTCCTGATACTTGGCCTTATCGCCACTCGCGTACACTGCCAGACCCGCGCCGAGGTTTGCTTCGGGACTGTCAGGTGTTGTAGCGAGAATCGACCTGAATTCAGTCAGGGCCTTATCCGCCTGACCAGCGTCGAGCAGCATCTGCGCCATGTCGAGTTGCGCCTTACCTTTCTTAGCCGCATCCGTCTCGACGGCCATGTAGTCTTTGAAAGCTGCCAGTCCGGCGTCTGCCTGAGTTGGATCTGCCTTACTCACATAAAGCCGCATGGATTCGGCGTTGGTGAGCATCGCGGCGTACTTGTTGGCGGTGTAACGCTGAAGTTCGGCCGGATCGGTCGGAACGGGCTGTGCTTTGATCAGGGTTACCGCTTTGGTCGAAGTTTCGCCAGCTGCTTTGAAATCATCTTTGGCAGCCTGCAATCCGGCAGCTTTGCCGGCATCGTCGAGAGTCTTTGATCTGACAGTTGCATTGAAACGTTCAACGCCACGTCCCTTCAAAGCCACTGCCTTGTTGGTAAGAATCGCAGGTTGCTCGGAGTCAGCAGCCAATCCTTCATCATACTGAGCAATTGCGGCTGTAAATTTCGCAAGTGCATCGTCGGAATTATTGGCCCGGCTGGCAGCGTTCGCGGCGGTCAATGCTTCGTTGCCGGCCTTGAAAGTGCGCGCGATGACTTCGTTTGCTTCCGTGATCTTTTTGTTTTTGGCTTCGATTTCGGCGTTCTTTTTCAACAACTCTTCGCGCTTGGCTTTGGCTTCCGCGCTCTCAGCGCCGCCTGAGCTTCCACCACCCGTGGCGGCGGGAGGATTAGCTGATCCACCGCCTGCAGCTTTGATCTCGTCGTAAGTGAGTCGCTTTCCGTCACCGGGAGTCACCGTGATCTCACAGGGAATGTCCTTTCCTGCTTTCACACCGGGTACCCAGTTTGGTCTTGCCGTAGGATGGCTGGCGGCTACGACGTAAGTGCCGATGAATGGCAAGCCTGCAAATACAAACTCGCCTTTCTTGTTTGTCTTGGTGTCGTATTTCGCGCTTATGTCTACGCGGAAGACGTCGATCTGCGCGTCAGCAAGGGGAACCTTTTGACCGTCCGCCTGTTGCATCCAAACGTGACCACGTAACTCGCCTACCTGCGCGACTGCGGTCAAAGAAGCGAACGCCAACACAATGGCTACCACTAGCGCTCCGAAAAAGTATCTGCCAATCATCGAAGATTCCTCCGTCATTATGTAGGCTCAAGCCTGCGAAGATTCGTAGGATGCGCCCACACTCTTTACTGGTTGTAATAATTCAGCACACTGAGAAGTGTCCTAAACTTAATAAGCAAAACGACTACTGTCAAGCACGTAAGGTATCGGATCCGTGGCCCCAGCCTCGCGAAATGCTCGCAGCCGCAGAGCACACGAATCACAGTTTCCGCAGGCCAGTTCCGACTCCTTGTAGCACGACCACGTCAGGTGCAATGGCGCGTCCAGTTCAATGCCTTTGCGCACAATCTCCGACTTGCGCATGGCGATCACCGGAGTCCTGATCGTGATCTGCGTTTCGGGCTTTGTGCCGGTGTCGATCACGTTTTGAAAAGCGTCGTAAAACTCCGGCCGGCAGTCGGGATAACCAGATGAGTCTTCTGCCACTGCGCCGATATAAATTGCGGTCGCATTGTTCACTTCACCCCAGCTCACAGCGGCTGCGAGTAAGTGAGCGTTTCTAAAAGGAACGTAACTGGAAGGAATGCCTTGCGCTGAAAGATCTGCAGTAGTTACGGGCATGCTCGTGTCTGTCAAAGACGAGCCACCGATCTCAGCGAGATGCTCGAGTGAGATCACGAGGCGAGACTTCACGTTGTAATGATTCGCTAAAGCTTCAAATGCTTCACGCTCGCGTTTCTCAGTACGTTGACCATATGACACGTGCAGGAATGCAAGCTCATCGTTTTCTTCGTCCGCGATAGCAGCAGTGACGCACGAATCCATGCCGCCTGAGACGAGACAGATAGCGAGTTGTGGACCATCGTCTGCAACGGCCGCCGCCTCAAATTCTTCAGTCTCGATATCAGTGGAACCGCCCATTACACTCCTTTGACGTCAGGTCCCCAGATGTATTTGTGCAGTTGCAACTGCATGCGGATCTTCATTCCACTGGCGGCAACCCAGTCGGCTAGTTGTTGTAGATCGACTTGTCCCCACGCGGGTGAGATCAAGATCGCTCTAGTGCGGGCTTCAAGATCATTCTCCTGGATGATGCGCTTCGTGTAGTTCCAATCGCCTTCGTCTGCGATAACAAATTTGACTTCGTCCTTGTCCGCTCGCAGTCGTTGGAGATTGGACCAGTCGTTTCTCGGTTCTTCGCCTGAAGCGGGACACTTGATATCGAGAATAATCTTCGCTCGTGGATCTACATCTGCCGTCGACACATAGCCGCCGGTTTCAATGAGCACCTCATAATCTTCATCGCAGAGACGTTCGATCAGTTTGAATGCCTCTTTTTGTGCGAGCGGTTCACCGCCGGTAACCTCAACCAGTTTGCACCCAAATGATTTGACGCGAGCCATAATATCGTCGATCGAATAATGGTCGCCGCCGGTGAAGGTATACTCGCTGTCGCACCAGACACAACGCATCGGACAGCCGGTCAGACGTACAAACGTGCACGGTCGCCCGGCATGCGTTGACTCGCCCTGAATGGAGCGAAAAATCTCTGTGACGCGTAGCATTGATAGTGGTTCTCGAATCTAGCCTAGCGTTCGTTGCCTGTCAAAAGCCGATGTTTGTGCATCAAACAGGCGGCGAGGTGATAGGATTAGACCCCAGTTATCGAGACTTTCCGTGGAATCCGCGAACCCTAAAATCCAGAGTTTACTGAACGATGGCGCCGCCCGGTTACTTGCCCGTGCGACTGACAATCGTTCGCTCAGTCGCGAGTTCCTGTTGCCGCGAATCAGCGGCGCGGTGCAAAAGTATCTATTAAAGGACGACCCCGACACTCCTCACGCGGAGATCGCCAAATTTATCGACGAGCTGCAGGCCGATGATCTGTGCCTGATTATCGCCTGTGAACGTGGAGATGAAAACGCCTGGAACGATCTGGTCGAACGATTCAAACCGACCGTTCGCTCTGCCGCTCGTTCTACGAGTGCAAACGAGGATGCCGCGGAAGACCTGGCGCAATCGATCTGGGCAGAACTCTACGGGTTGCGAGTCCGTAAGGATGGGATGCCTGCAAGTAAACTCGCTTATTACTCCGGTCGCGGTTCGCTCGCGGGTTGGCTGCGTGCCGTCGTGGGCCAACTCGCAGTCGATTCGTTTCGAAAACAGTCGCGACTGGTACAGACGGAAGAAGACACAGAATTCGACCGGCTTGCGCATGATGCACAGGACGGTCACGGCCAAACGGTTAGCGCCGGCATTCCGACTCCGGAAGAGTCGATGTCGAATCGATTTGCCCAGGCTGACATGCAACAGGCACTGCACAAAGCGATTCAGGAATTGGGCGCCGAAGACCGCCTGCTGGTCAAACTTTATTACTTCGACAATCTCCGGCTGCGTGAAGCAGGCGCTGTGCTGGGTGTTCACGAAGCGACTGCGAGCCGGCGTTTGACGCGCATTCAAACCGACCTGCGTAAGCGAGTCACTAAGATCCTGATTGATGAACGAGGCTGGACACAGGCCGAGACTGAGCGGTCGTTTGCGGAGGTGGCGCAGTATATGGATACAGATTTAGAGGCGATTTTGAGTAAAGAAGGAGTTTAGCCACAAAAAAGCACAAAGCAGCAATCGTATCTGTGTAATCTGTGGATAGTTTGACTGCAAGGTATACGCGCCGCTACGTTCTTAACAAGGCAGCGTTCTGATCGAGATGAAACAGGAAACAAACAACGAAATGGATCTGTTGTTGCGGCGACTGGGGCGCCGGCAGGATGTTTTTGCGCCCGATGCCGAGGACCATCTCGATGCTGACGAACTGAGTGCGTATGCGGAAAACGTGCTGCCTGCGAAGTCACGAGCACGCTATACCGAACATCTGGCTGAGTGCTCGCGATGTCGAGAGTTGGTAGTGCAGCTCAGCGCGTCGGCGGGCGTAGTGATTGCGGCGCAGGCCGATAAAGTTTCAGGCGCTTCGGGATGGCGAAAATTTCTTGCGGGTCTCTTCTCGCCGATGGTGTTGAAGTATGCCGCTCCGGCGCTCGCTTTGATCGTGGTAGCAGCGATCGGAGTGGTCGTGATGCGTCGAGATAGAGCGGGTGAATACGTTTCGCAGATTCAGCCTCAAACTAAACCCACGGATGCTGAGCAGCGAGTTGAGTCTAAGCAGCAGCCGGAAGCAGGCCTGTTAAGCGACGAAAGTAAGCCGGCAGAGTCCACTGCTAACAAGGAGGTCCAATCGAAAGATTCGGCGCAACAAACAGCAACGCCGGCTCCTCAAGGAACGCCCGCTGACGTCGAACAAAACGCTCCCATAGTGAAGGCTCCGGCAGCGAATCCGGAATCACAGCCAACCGCCGCTGCAGAACCTCCGCCGCCGTCACCTGCGAAGGTTGAGGCGTTGATGGGCGAGAAACGACAGAACGAGGATGCGACACGGAAACAGGAAGCGGAGGTTAAGGTCGCACAAGCGGAGGAGTCCAAGAAAAATTTTGAGGTAGGTGCAGTTTCCAAGAGAGGCGAGGTGCCGGCAACGGCGCGTGCTCGCACAGCTAAGAGTAAAGAAGACGCCGGCGTCGCTTCCGTACAAGGCGCGGCAGCACCTGGACAGGTGCGAGACGGAGTCGACCGAGACGATAAGGACAGCAGCGCCGAAACCCGCTCTGTCGCTGGAAGACGATTCCGCAAGCAGGGAGGTGTTTGGACCGACACTGCTTACGATCGTTCCCAGGCAATCACGACTTACGCTCGCGGCTCGGAATCCTATCGATCTTTGATTGCCGATGAGCCGTCAATCAAAACGATTGCCGACCAACTCGATGGCGAGATCATCGTAGTTTGGAAAGGCCGCACTTACCGCATTCGTTAAGCAGCACCAAAAGGCACAAAAACTCAGGTACGGCTTATGTGCCTTTGTGCTTTTTGTGCCTTTTCGTGGCTCAAGTGTTAAAGTTACCGCACTGGAGGTTCTATGTATTGTCCTACCTGCGGTAACGAAATAACTGTCGAACTCAAATACTGCAATCGCTGCGGCGCCAACTTGACGCTTCCTATGATGGCGCCACCGGTAGCGATGGCTCCGGTGAAGATCACTTTACCGAGCATCGTTATGGGTTTAACTATCCTTGGCGGACTTGGCGTGATCTTCGGTAGCGCTACGGAGTTCGCTCGTCTGGGAATACATCCGTTCGCAATCGTGTGGATAGTTCTGTTTAGTTCGGCCGCTCTTTTCGGCTGCACTTCTCTAATGATTCGTTTCTTCACGAAAATGCTGAGCATGCAGCAGGGAGTCTTTGGAGGACAACCTTCGCGGAATGCGACCATCACGATCAATGATCGGCAGGCGATGCATCACCTGCCACCCCAACGCATGGAACCGGTGCCCAGTGTTACGGAAAACACCACTCGAACTTTCAGCCCGATTTACAGAGAGCCCTCCGATCGCGGAACAAGATAAATTCAAGATCACCATGAAGCTTCGAAATCAACTTACCAGAGTTTTTCAAAGCGTGATGATAGTGGTGCTAGCGGCGAATGTGAGCGTTGGTCTTGCGCAAACGAGATCAACTAGTCGCAGAACCGTACCTGTTCGTAACCGCACGATCGCGAATGTCGTTCGTGAAATCGACGCACGGAACATTGAAGTGGCGATCAGAAAGCTTGTTTCGTTCGGCACACGCAACACGCTGTCTGAACAGAACGATCCCAAGCGCGGCATCGGCGCGGCGCGCGATTGGTTGTATGCGGAGTTTCTCAAAGCTGCCGAAGCGTCCGGTGGTCGCATGACGGTTGAAAAGCAATCTTACGAACAGGCGAAAGCGCCGCGCGTGCCGCAACCGACGATCATTACAAACGTCGTCGCCACGTTGAGAGGAACGCAACCGCAGTCGGCTGATCGAATCTACGTTGTCAGTGGCCACTACGATTCGATGTGTAACAGTCCGACGGATGCGAAGTGCGATGCACCTGGCGCGAATGACGACGCGTCGGGAACTGCGGCTGTGCTCGAGATGGCTCGCGTGATGGCGAAATATGAGTTTGATGCCACGATCGTTTTTATGGCGGTTGCAGGTGAAGAACAGAGTCTGCTCGGTTCCACATATTACGCGGAACAGGCAAAACAAAAGCACTGGAACATTGACGCGATGTTGACTAACGACATCGTAGGTAACACGCTTGGTGGCAATGGTGTTCGCGATCGCGGCAACGTGCGAGTTTTTTCGGAAGGTGTCCCGTCAAACGAAACGCCGGCAGAAGCGACGACGCGACGCAGTGTTGGTGGTGAGAACGACTCGGCTTCACGGCAGCTCGCGAGATTTATCAAAGAGACTGCAGACGCATTCGTGCCACAGTTGAAAGTCATGCTTGTTTACCGGCGCGATCGATATGGACGTGGCGGCGATCACATTCCGTTTCTCGAACGCGGTTATCCGGCAGTGCGCTTCACGGAAGTGAATGAGGAGTTTCGGCACCAGCATCAGAATGTTCGCGTTGAGAACGGCGTGCAGTTTGGAGACCTGCCGGAGTTTGTCGATTTTGCGTATGTGGCAAACGTAGCACGTGTGAACGCTGCTTCGCTCGCGGCACTCGCGTTCGCGCCTTCGCGACCAAAGGGAGTGACGATCCTGTCGCAACGTCTATCGCACGATACGGAGCTGAAATGGGACGCGAACACAGAACCGGATCTGGCTGGTTACGAGATCGTTTGGCGCGACACAACGGCGGCGGTGTGGAAGAATTCAAAGCCGGTCGGGAACGTCACAGGCTTCACGATGAAAGGAATGTCCAAGGACAACTATTTCTTCGGTGTACGCGCGATTGATAAGGATGGAAACCGGAGCGCGGTGACCTATCCGAAGCCTTTGGCAAGGACAGCGCCTGCCACGACCAGCTCAAGCCTTTAACTATTAAGCCACGGATTTTCACGG
>DASTVU010000430.1:0-4006 GCA_035758935.1 Pyrinomonadaceae bacterium
CACTCAGATCTGGATGGCAAACCTCGCCACCAAGCAGAGCACGCAGCTTACATTTGGCGACAAGTCTTCGACCAATCCAAAGTGGTCGCCTGACGGAAACTGGATCGCCTTTACTTCAAATCGCAAAGACAACAGAAACAATCTCTATCTGTTGAGCTTAAACGGCGGCGAAGCTGAACCTCTGACCGACGGCAAGAGTGCCGTGATCAACTTCAACTGGTCACCCGACGGTCGCTCGATCGCTTTCACGATGACTGACGCGAAGTCTGACGAAGAAGAGAAGAACGACAAAGGCAAGAACGATTTCCGCTGGATCGATGAAAACGTCAAGTTCGCACGGCTGTATGTCCTTTCGCTTCAGAAGGACGCGAACGGCAAACGCGAACCACGCAAACTCACGACTGCAAATTACCAGGTCGAAGAGTTTGACTGGTCCAACGACGGCGCGCGCATCGCATTTGGTCACGTTAAGTCGCCGTTAGCAAACGATTGGCCCACCTCGGATGTTTCTATCGTTGACGTCGCAACCGGAAACACTTCCGTTCTCGCGAATTCGCCTGCGGCTGAAACTTCTCCGCTGTACTCACCGGATGGAAAGTGGATTGCAGTCCAGGCGAGCGACAATCCGCCGCGGTGGGCGCAGAGTGGCATCATCCAGATCTTTTCCGCTAGTGGTGGTCAGCCGAAATCCTTAGTTGGATCTTTCGACGCTCAACCCGGTGTGGCCGGTTGGTCCAGTGACGGCAAGCGAATCTATTTCAGCGAACCAAAAGGAACCGGAACGCAGATCTATTCACTCGACGTTGCCGCCAATCGCATCGAAGAGATCAAAGTTACCCCAGCGGTGATCGGTGGCTTCAGTCTCAATCGCGCGGGCACAACGTTCGCATTTGTCAGGCAAACATCCGATACGCCGGCCGACGTCTACATCGCGTCCGCGACTGATTTCACACCCGTGCAGATCACGACTGTCAACGCCGGCATGAAGACACCGCCAGTGGGACGAACCGAAGTCGTCACGTGGAAATCGAAGGACGGAAAACAGATCGAGGGATTACTAACCTATCCAGTCGGTTATCAGACCGGTCAGCGTGTGCCTTTGATACTGAACATTCACGGCGGTCCTGCGGGCGTGTTCCAGCAGACCTTCCTCGGTGGCAGAGGCGTGTATCCGCTCGCGACTTTTTCTTCACGCGGTTTCGCCATCCTGCGTCCGAATCCGCGTGGTTCGAGTGGTTACGGAACGGATTTCCGGCGTGCAAATCTGAAGGACTGGGGATTCGGCGATTACCAGGACCTGATGACCGGAGTTGATCGAGTCGTCGAAATGGGTGTTGCAGATCCGGCGCGTCTGGGTGTGATGGGTTGGAGCTACGGTGGATTCATGACGTCGTGGGTCGTGACGCAGACGAATCGCTTCAAGGCAGCGTCAGCGGGCGCTCCCGTGACCAACCTCATGAGCTTCAACGGCACCGCGGATATTCCGGCGTTCATCCCTGACTACTTCGGCGGCCAGTTCTGGGAAGTGATGGATCTCTACCAGAAGCATTCGCCAATGTTTAATGTCAAAGCGGTTACGACGCCGACCATGATTCAACATGGCGAGGCCGACATTCGTGTGCCAATCTCGCAGGGTTACGAGTTTTACAACGCGCTTAAAGTGAAAGGCGTGCCGACGCGCATGCTCGTGTTGCCGCGCCAACCGCATGGGCCGAACGAGCCGAAGATGCAACTGGCAGCGATGAAGGCAAACCTCGAGTGGTTTGAGAAGTACATCGGCTCGAAGGCTGAAACTTCACGCAACTGAGGCCACGGATTAGACGGATCGAAAAGCCGGATTGGCGCGGATAGTGTGTCCCTACCGCAGAGACACACGCGCGCCGAGTCGAACTAAGACCGGCGGACCTACAGTGAACACTGGCGTACTGCTGATCTGATATCGGCTTCCGGTCAGGTTTTGAAACGCCGCAAATACTCGCACGTGTTCGGAGACTCTTCGCGACACTTCAGCATCGAGCGTAAAGAATCCATCAAGCGGCAAACTATTCTGATCGTCATCAAACTGTTTACTAACAAATCGCCCCTGCGTTCCCACGAGCCACGCTGAATTCACATAACTCACCTGGAAATTAAACTGATGGCGTGGCACCTGCGGAACAAGCAATCCCTCAAGACTTCGATTCGCCGGAAAACGCAAGACGGTGCTGTCCGTTAACAGATACTCGCTCGATACTTCCCAATGCTTATCAAACCTCGTGACGGCTGACACTTCAATCCCGCGCGCGCGAATCGTCCCGAGGTTCTGTCGTTGTCGGGTGATCAGCGTCGGGGTTGTTGAGAGCGTGACATTGGCAACTGAATCGTTGATCTCGCTCCAAAAGAAGTTGCTGCGCACAAACAATCGGCCACCAAGCCTCTCGAAACCAAGTCCCGCATCGCCACCCGTCAATCGCTCTGCTTTTAACTCGGCGTTGGCATTTGTCACCACATTCCCGACGCGAAAATTGCGATAGAGCTCATTAAGTGTCGGCGCCCGAAACGCACGATAAGCCGAAGCACTCAATGAAAGACCGTGATCGAAACGCTTCAGTACAGAAATTCGCGGACTGAACGCCGCTTCTGTTCGATTCGGAAAGTCGTTGAGCGACGCAAGGCCAGTCACCGG
The DNA here is from genome assembly GCA_035758935.1 of Pyrinomonadaceae bacterium. Taxonomy (GTDB): domain Bacteria; phylum Acidobacteriota; class Blastocatellia; order Pyrinomonadales; family Pyrinomonadaceae; genus PSRF01. The sequence continues at coordinate 2,666 of DASTVU010000430.1, forward strand.
GATTCGATCCGAGAAGCCGCGGCTGTTCTTCCAGCGATCTATACGCGCGCCGACATTGAAGAACCAGCTTCGGAACTGTACGGAATCACTGGCAAAGAAACCGACCGAGCTCTGTCGTCCACCGGCATCGACAAATGCAGTGACGCGCGAATTATTGAAGGTTGTTTCGGCGCTATGACCGCGCACGTCGCGACCTTCAGCGCCCACGGAGATGGTCTGATGATCTCCGACGGTTTTACGCCATTGAAAAGCGAATCCAACCTGTTGCGATGGGTTACGCTGGCGGTTAGTCAATGATTCGGAGCGTCTGTCAGCCGCGACAGCGGAAAAGTTTTGATTGAAGTTCTCCTTCGATCCGTAAAGACGCACAGAAACGGCATCGGACCAATCAAAGCCGAGATCGATCGACGAAATCCGTGTGTCGTTGAGCTGAACCGGTGTGCCGTTGCGACGGCTCTCGCCAAACGAACTCAAACGCACAAACGCATGACCGTTCTGCCGGAGATTTCGCGAGAGAGTAAGCGAACCACTTAGATCTCCCGTTCCCGCAGGCGTGTCTACCGGTCCGCGCTGATCTTCCGGAACAAGCACATATCCGTCTGTGTGCAGTGCCTGACCGGAAAACTGTAATCCCCAATCGCCAAACTGGTTTCCGCCACGAAACGAGGTGGCTCCCGTAACCTCGTTACCACCCGAAACCTCGAAATCCAGAAAAGTCGCAGGCGACGTTCTGCTCTTTATATTAACGACGCCTCCGAGAGCGCCGCTGCCGTACAGATCCGACGTCGCGCCGTTGTACACCTGAACACTCTCGACACTCACTCGCGGCAAGCGATTCCAGTAAACCCAGCCGCCAAACGGACTGTTCAAAGGCACACCGTCGAGCAAAACGAGCGCGCGACTTGCGCCATTAGCCCCCACCCCTCTGAGCGAAACACCTTGCGACGTCGGATTAGCGGTCAGACCTCCGGATCTGCGAAATAGAGAGAACCCGGGCACTTGTCTCAGAACGTCATCGAGCGTAAGCGCACCCGCAAGACCGATCTCGTTTTCAGTAAGCGCAAACTGGCTTAACGGCGTTGCCGGAATGCGCTCGCCGTTATCCGCGATCAAAATCCTTTCGATCACCGTAGCCGGCTCGAGACGAATCCGGAGTGGTTCACTCGCAGTTGTGATTTCAAGCTTGATGGTGCTGAAGCCAGGCGAACTAACGGACAGTGTTCCGTACGGTTGCGGACTCAACACAGTAAAACCTCCCGCTGCATCAGTCTCTGTACGAATTGTTTTTCCGTTTGCGGCAAACTCAACTGACGCGTGCGCGATTGCGCTACCGTTAGGGTC
>DASTVU010000431.1:0-3378 GCA_035758935.1 Pyrinomonadaceae bacterium
AGTTTCCAGAAGTCCTGGTCTCGTTCTGCAGTCTCAAACGCCGGTTGCAGACGGGAAACAACTCCTGGCTCGAGCGAGAACAGAAACCGATCCTCGATTCCCTGATCCGACGCATTCGCGGTCCATGCGACGCCTCGGAGAATCTTGCCCGCACTCACCGCGAGCAGTTGTTCCAGCTGTTGATCGCCGGGAGCCTGGCCCATCAGCAGCGGCGCCGCCCACGAGAAGAGCTTTGCGGAGTTTGCCGGCGAGATGTAACCAAACCCGAGCGTTTTTTCTGAGGCGAGACTCGCGCGAACTTTCAACAATTCCGGATCAGTGTGAATGCTGGGGCGAGTACCGCGCCGCACTTCCAAACATGTACGAACGGCGTTGTCAGAATTGCCAATTACTACCAGCGTGTCATCAACTGCGCCAACGATCTTTCGTTCGCCGCCGGCAACCGAACATTCGATGTACTCGGCGTCGGCACTACGTTCGGCACACATAGACGCGCCATAGGCGAAGTTTGCTAATTGCTTGACGGCTTCGAGGGCGGCCGGTTTCGTTCGCCAACTTGAAGTGTGAGTCTCGGCGATGATGGCTACTTCAGGTCGAACTTTGAGCGTGTCGTTTTCTTCCGTTGTGTTGAGGCCGACTACGACAAGCGCCACCTGCGCACGTGCGAAAAGAACTGCCGGGAGTGGTCCAATGCCAGCGCGGGCGGCAGTGCGCAGCAGTCGATTCTGAGTTGCCGGTGTGCTTTTAGTGATGCCCGCCGCAGCCTGCCAGGCGTCACTCTGCTGAATGGCCTGCGCGACTCCTTCGAGGTTGTTGAATTCGACGTAGACGAGCGAGTCAGCCGGCGCGTAGGCGGCCATGTCGACTTTGGTTGGAAGACTCCACCAAAGCCAGACCGCGACGATTAGGATTAGGAGCAAAGCCAGACCGACAAGGGGGCGCAAAAACTTCATTGGTGCGAATCGTAGCGTTTCTCACGCGAGCGCGCAAAGCGGAGAGTTCGTGTGAACCACGGAACGTACTGTGGGGGCGGCCCTCCGTGGCCGCCCCTACAGTACGTTCTTCACTATTTAGTAGTCACTATGTTAACTTTGCCCGCTTGGTACCCCAGTCTATGACCTACCGTGAATTGTCCGCACAGGCCCTGGCAGAGCAGGACTACGACGCATTTCTGAACGAGTTACAAAAGTCACTTACAGACGGACGAAGAGACCCAAACGAGGTTGTTCGCGATACTTTGTTCGAGATCTATTACGGACCTTCGCAACCGGATAGAGAAAATCTCAGCGTGGCTGCTCGTGCCGCAATTCATTCCCTCGACCCACGCAATATCGCCACTGAGCCTGAGTTCTACACCGACATCGATCAGAAACGTTACGCCGAACGCAAACCCATGATCTGGCTCTGGCAGATGTTTGACCGTTCACCGCTCGGCCAGAACTCACTGCTGGGTCATCGTATCCGGAGGATGCTGGCTCCGATGATCTTCCGCAGCGTCGGTGAAAACTTCAAATGCTGGCACTTTGTCGAGTGGTCATTTGGCTACAACCTGTCGTTCGGGAACAACGTCGTCGTTCACCGCCACGTCCTGCTCGACGATCGCGGCGGCATTGAGATTGGCGATAACGTTTCAATCTCGGATTACGTCAATGTCTACTCGCATAATCACGACATTTACGACATACACAAAGTCGAAACTCCCGTAACGCGCATCGGCAACGGCGTTCGCATCACGTATCACGCCACTGTTCTCGCAGGCATTCAGGTCGGAGATAACGCTCTGATCGGAAGCGGCGCTTTGGTGACGAGGAACGTCGAATCGGGTCACGTCGTGGTCGGAATCCCTGCAAAAACAGCGAAGGTCAAAGACCTCAAAGGCTTTTTAGTGACTGAGTAGCAAAAACTGGAATACTGCTGAATCGATTCCAATTTCCCGCGGCATTCTGGCCCCATTTCTTCGGCTAACCTAAGACATCATTTGAGTTAAACGAAGAAAAATAGCGGTTGACATTGTTTAGCACGTTAATGTACTCTCACACAGTTGACGGCAATATGCTGCCGTCTGCCGGGTGCCCACCTGGTTCAACAGCGGTCAGTCCCGCGAATTCTATTGGAGCAACGATAAAGGCACACTTCGCGTGAGCGGAGGTCGCAAAGCCTACAGAAGTTGGTAAATGCCAACTTGGCTGGGTTTCCGATGAGCTTCATTCCTGCCGCACCAGATTTCTCCAGCAGTCTCCTGTTGACACCCGCCGGGACCCTACCTTTGCCCAATGGTGTCATGTCCAACAATCCTACAAACAAACGGACGGCAACCTTGAAACCAACCACTGAGTCTCTGACCTCAAAAATGTTTAGACGACCACTGTCACGCGCTCGAAAGGCGCGTGCTCGCCTGCGCCAGCAGAACAAATTGCGGATCGCTGTTGTGAGGAATAACTAGCCATGTTCAAAAAATCCTCCGGAAAAAAGAACCTCGTTGGTCTCGATATCGGATCGAGCGCGGTGAAGGCTGTTGAACTTGGTCGCAAGGGCGCCGGTCTCTCGCTTCTCAATCTCGGTTTTGAAAACTTGCAGACCGATACGATTGTTGACGGTCAGATCATGGAGCTCAACAACGTCTCCAACGTCATCGCTCACATCTTCAGCGAACACCAAATCCGTACCACGCGTGTGGCTGCCGGCGTCAGTGGCCACTCAGTTATCGTCAAGAACATCGTGTTGCCGCAGATGAGCCAGGAAGAGTTGCAGGAGTCGTTCAGTTGGCACGCTGAAGAGCACATTCCATTCGACATCGGTGATGTGAATCTCGACTACGAATTGACCGGCAAATCACAAGAGTCTCTGCACGTGCTGATGGCTGCCTGCAAGAGCGACAAGATCAATAACGTAAAGCAGGCGATTCAGCTCGCCGGCAAACAACCGGTGATTATTGACGTCGATGCGTTCGCGCTGCAGAACTGTTACGAAATCAACTACTCCCCGCGTCCCGGCGAGATCGTGGCACTGCTGAACATCGGCGCAGCGACGATGAATATCAACATCCTCAACGGTACTCGTTCAATCTTTGCGAGAGATGCCTCAGTCGGCGGAAGCCAGTACACGAGCTTGCTGCAGAAAGAACTCGGCGTCAGCTACGAGCAGGCGGAAGCAGTGAAGCGCGGTATGGCACTACCTGAAGGTGTTGAGCCAAGACCGATCCAGCCGATCATCGAAACTGTTTCTGAGCTCCTCGCGCTCGAAGTTAAGAAGACATTCGATTTTTATCGCGCGACGGCACAGGAAAGTGACGCGTCGATTCAGAAGATCCTTTTGGCTGGTGGCGGATCGAAGTTGCCTGGTCTACCTGAGTACCTGGGTCGGCGTTTCGAGATCCCG
>DASTVU010000432.1:0-5728 GCA_035758935.1 Pyrinomonadaceae bacterium
GTGACGCCGGGATTCTTCGCCAACAGTCGGGCGCCGTAACGCAGGTCCTGTACAAACTCATGGAACATGTAGCGGAATGTATTGACCTTCTTATCGACCGTCAATAAGGATTTGCCACGAAAAGGCACAAAAGGTACAAAAGAGGTTGCGCCCTCTTTTTGTGCTTTTTGTGCCTTTTTGTGGCGACTAATTTGAGGCGGAGGCTGGCTCGGAGTTTACGCGCTCCCATTCATCGTAGAGGCTGCGCAGTGTGGCTTCGGTTTGTTGATACTCGTCGTTGAGGGCAATCAGTTTTTCGGCGTCGCGGGCGATTTCGGGAGTGCCCATTTGTTGTGAGACTTCGTTGAGGCGTTGTTCTGCGCGTGCGATGTCGCTCTCGACGAGTTCCGGGGTGCGGGCGTCTTTCTTCTTCTTGATTACTTTGACGCCGGGTTTCTTTGGAGCTGTTGAAGACTTCTTAACCGGTGGCGGTGGCTCTTCGTGAACAACGGGCTGAGTCGCAACGTCAACGAGATTGTCAGAAGCAAAAATTATCGGCGCCGGAGCGGATCCGCGCACTCCCAACTTCCAATCGTGGTATTCGGTGTAATCACCGTCGTAATGCTCGGCGCCGCCTACGCCATCGAGCGCCATAATCTGCGTCGCTACTCGATCTAAAAAGTATCGATCGTGACTGATCGTGACTATCGTCCCTTCATACGCGGATAGCGCTTCTTCGAGTGCCTCGCGCGAAGGGATATCGAGGTGATTGGTCGGTTCGTCGAGTACCAAAACGTTTACGCGTGAATAGATTAACTTCGCGAGTGCAAGTCTTCCCTTCTCACCACCTGAGAGATCTTGCACATGCTTGTAAACGTCCTCACCAAAGAAGAGGAACTTGGCCAGAAACGAACGTAATTCGCCGGAAGTCGCAGTCGAGGGCGCGACGCGACGCAACTCCATGATGATCTCGTTGCGATCGTCGAGGTCATCGAGTTGCTGCGCGTAGTAGCCGATCTGAACTTTTGAACCCCAGCGGACTTCACCACTCAACGGCTCCAACTTATTCAAAATCGTCTTGAGGAATGTCGTCTTACCCGATCCGTTTGGTCCAATGATCCCAAGACACTCGCCACGCCGCAATAAAAACGACATGTCGTTCGCCAGCTCCTTGTTCGGATAACCAATCGAAAGCTGATTAACCGTGAGCACATGATTGCCGGCGCGCTCGATCGACTGTAGTCGAAAGTCGCCCGAGGACTGGTCCTGTGGCACAGCCTCGATGCGCTCCAACTTCTCGAGCATCTTGCGACGCGATTTGGCTTGCTTGGTTTTTTGCCCGGCGAGGTTGCGACGGATGAATTCTTGAGTCTTGGCAATCAAGTGCTGCTGATTGTCGTAGGCACGTTGTTGCGCCTCCCGACGCTCTTCACGCTCAACCAGATAATCAGAGTAGTTACCGGTATAACTCGAGGCGCGGCCGTTTTCGAGTTCGATGATGCGACGGCACGCACGATCGAGAAAATAACGATCGTGGCTAACAATAACGTAGGCGGCGGGATAGTCCCGCAAAAACTCTTCCAGCCACTCGACCGCATTAACGTCGAGATGGTTTGTCGGTTCGTCGAGCAACAAAACATCCGGCGCGGCGAGGAGTAAGCACGCAAGTCCAAGACGATTCTGTTGGCCACCCGAAAGCTTTTCCGTTTCGAGCGACCACATGTCACGCTCGAATCCCAGTCCCTGAAGAATCGACTCCGCTTTGGCTGTGTATTCGAACCCACCTTCGTGTTCGAATTCGTGCTGGAGATCGCTGTAGCGTTCGAGGATCTTCTCGAGATCGTCGCCGGCGTCGGCCATGCGATGCTCCAGCTCGTGCATCTCATGTTCGATCTGTTGTAAACGACCAAAGGCGGCCAGTGCCGACTCATGAACCGTTGAACCAGGTTTGAAGTGAACGTGCTGGTCCAACAAGCCGAGTTTTACTCCGCGCGCGCGTACGACGTCTCCACGATCCGCAGTTTCATCACCTCTGACGAGACGAAAGATCGTGCTCTTACCGGCGCCGTTGCGGCCCACAAGTCCTACGTGTTCACCAGGATTTACCTGCAGGGTGGCGCCACGCAGGACGTCCTGAACGCCGTAAGACTTATAAACATCCGAAAGTCGAAACAACATCGATAAAGCGTCTCACGCAGAGACGCGAAGGCGCAAAGAAGTTCAGAAACTCAAGAGTCTTCTTTGCGCCTTTAATGGAATAGTTATTTCGGTGACGCGGCAGGTTTCACCGAAACGGGCGAACTGGTCGAGGCCGGACTGTTAGTCGTGGTGGCCGCCGGACTTGCCGCAGGCGCCTGTGTAGGAGCCTGCGTTGGTTGTGAGCCCGTTGCATTCGCAGCAGCAGGACGTAAGCCCAGGTTGCCAGGATTGCTGAGCATCTCAGACGCCAGATGATTTACAATCTTGGCGTCGTTAATCGCGGTTTCCAGTAACGCAGCATTGAGGACCGCTTTGTGTTGATTGGTAAGTCCCTGAGCAATCTGCTGGCGCACGCCCGCACTCTCTAGCGTCAGGTTCTCAGTTGTGAGCTGCTTCTCCGCGAGTTTGAAGATGTACCACTTGCCGCTGTTAAAACGAGTCGGTTGCGTGTAATCACCAACTTGCATCGACCCAAAAAAAGTTGTAACCAGGTCGGCGGGGAAGTTGCTGTTCTTCAGATCCGTTTCCGATAAGAAACCGATATCACCGCCGCTGCGAAGACTTTGGACGTCTTCACTCTTAGCGCGGGCGACGGTAGCGAAGTCTGCTTTTCCCTGAAGCTGCTGATAGATGTTATCGATCTTCAGTTTGGCATCGACTTCGCCCTTGGCATCGTCCTTGAGGCCATCGGCACTATTGTCCGCTGGATCCACCACGATCATGGCCAAAGACACGCCACGGGCTCTTACAAACTGTTGCCGGTTGTTGGTGTAGTACTCTTCGACTTCCCTGTCGCTGATATTGATCTTCCCGCTGTACTTATCCTGGAGTGCGGTGATCGCCAGGTCTTTGCGAGCCTCTTCGCGCAAAGTTTCCATCGACATGTTCTGTGCTTTCAGACTCTTGTCGAAGTCTTCCGCGGTCATACCGCTATTTTGCTTTTGCGTGGCAATGACGCCATCGATCTGCGCATCAGTCGGAAGAAGCTTTTCGCGTTCGGCACGTTGAAACATAACCTCACGCTGAATCAGGTTGTTCAGCACCTGCAAGCGAGCCTGGGCCATCTGCAGTTGATTCAAAGACGAAGCGTTACCACCGGCCTGCTGGGTCACTGCTCGCTCGACCTCTTTCAGCATGATGTTGCGGCCATTGACGGTCGCAGCCACCTGATTGTCCTTGGCTTCCGACCCACCCGACGAACAGCCACTCAGGATCAGGCCCGCAGCGACCAAACTGGTTACGGTAAGAACTTTTGCGATATTGCGCACTTTAACTCTGCTCCTTTAACTGACTACAACTTGTAAAAACGCTCACAGCATTCAACCGAAGTCGCTCTCCTTGACGACTTGGAAATGCGTTTGCTATAAAGCTTGGTTTCTGATTACGGCAAGATTACATTCCGTATGATGCCGAAAACGCCGGTAAAGAAACCTGAGAATTCTGGAGGTTGAATAAAAATGGCCAAACGTTGCGAAGTCTGCGGTAAAGGACCACAATTCGGCAACAATGTCTCGCACGCGAATAACCGCACTCCCCGAAGATTCGATCCGAATCTTCAATCGATTCGCGTTCAGCAACCGCAGGGTGGCGCGCGCCGAATGAAAGTTTGCACAACTTGCATCAAGGCGGGCAAAGTTTCCAAGGCTGCTTGAGCCTTCCCTGCTATTTCAATCAACCTCCAACCGGCACTCTCAGTGCCGGTTGTTTTTATTCCTCAAAAACGCCTATTCCGAAGCTTTTATTCAGAAGTTAGCGCTACGGCTTCGATTTCAACCCTGGCATCGCGCGGCAATCCAGCCGCCGCTACTGTAGCCCTCGCGGGCGGCGGGCTTGGAAAGAAGGTCGCATAGACCTCATTCATACCCGAAAACTCTTTCATGTCTGCCAGGAACACCGTGGTTTTAACAACCTGCTCCAGACTGCTGCCGGCGGCTTCAAGCACAGCCGCCAGATTCTTTAGAACCCGCGCGGTTTGTTCGGCAATGCCACCCGCTACAAACTCGCCAGTCTGCGGATCAATCGGGATTTGGCCGGAGACGAACACAAAGCCATTGGCCTTGATTGCCTGTGAATAAGGGCCGATCGCTGCCGGCGCATTTTCAGTCTGGATTCGTTGTCTCACTGGAGTAAACACCTTCAAAACAAAGGGGGGATTCTAACAGAAGCCACAAGGAAGCACAAAAAGCACCCGATTACACAGATTGGTTAATTGAATCTGCGTAATCTGTGGATAAGTGGTTAGGCGACGCCCTGGAGGCGCTCGACATCAAGGACGCCAGGGACGCCCTTGATCGAGCCGATCACACGGTCGAGATGCTTAACGTCGAATACTTCGACCGTTACTTCGATGTGGCCGCGCTCGTCGGACGCCACGGAAGCGCGCGCGTCGCGTATTCCGGTCTTCATATCTGAAATCGCGCCCGTGATTCCGGCAATCATGCCGGTTCGGTTTTCAGTAATCGCCAGCAGCTTAACGGCATAAGCGGTCTTCTCCGGCCGGCCCGCCCATTCAACTTCGACAATGCGCTCACGATTGATCATCAACTGCGTAACGTTCTTGCAGCGCGTCGTATGTACCGCGACGCCCTTGCCCCGCGTGATGTAGCCGATGATCTCTTCGCCATGAAGCGGATTACAACAACGCGCGCGCGTCACCATTAGATCATCAACACCGCGTACAAGTATCGAATCGTCACCCAGTCGGATGAGCCGTTTGACCGCACGCACACCACTTCTGAGTCGCGACTCTTTTTGTTTATCGAGCTGCTCAAACTGTTCTGGCCCAAGATACTTCGCAATCACGTTGCGCGGCACCAGCTTGCCGTATCCAATTCCAGCCAGCAAATCATCAACCCGTCCGTAGCCATAGTCGCTGGCCACACGCTTCATATCCTTGTCGGTATCGTTGAGCAGTTTCTTCGCAGAAAGTTGAAAGCGTGACGCTTCCTTTTCGAAGAGCTTGCGACCGATCTCAATGGACTCAGCGCGCTGCTGCTCGGCGACCCAGTGACGCACACGATTGCGCGCGCGTGAAGTGACGATGAAGTTCAACCAGTCGCGCGAAGGATGTGAATTCGCGGAAGTGATGATTTCAACGACATCGCCATTCTGAATCTGACTACGAAGCGGGACCATGCGGCTGTTGATGCGCGCGCCAGTGCACGTGTTACCGACTTCAGAGTGAATCATGTAAGCGAAGTCGACGGGTGTCGCACCGCGCGGCAACTGAATCACCTTACCCATAGGCGTGAATGCGTAAACGTCCTTTGGATAAAGGTCCAGCTTGAGAGAGTCGAGAAAGTCCTTCGAGTCTTTTACTTCCTGAGTCCACTCCACGAGCGATCGCAGCGCTTGCAGCGCCTGATCGTCGTCGCGCGCACCACGTTTACCTTCCTTGTATTTCCAGTGGGCAGCGACGCCTTCCTCGGCGACGTGATGCATTTCCTCGGTCCTGATCTGCACCTCGAACGACTGACTGTTCGATCCAATTACGGAAGTGTGTAACGACTGGTACAGGTTGTCGCGCGGGGTGGCAATCCAGTCTTTGATG
>DASTVU010000433.1:0-7748 GCA_035758935.1 Pyrinomonadaceae bacterium
GATCAAAACCACGGGCGGCCACGGAGGGCCGCCCCTACAGTTACGCCCAATGCTCCGTTATAATCCGTAAAAATCCGTGGCCTAACCTATCCGAGGGAAAACATGAAACTCTTTCTTTTAGCGGCAACTCTGCTGCTCGTCGTGAGCCTGATCCCGATTCAACAACAGGTTGCCGCCGACATCGTTTTCAAGAACGGCAACATCTACACCGCGAACGACAAGTCAGCGAAGGCCCAGGCGATCGCAGTTAAAGGCGACAAGATCGTCTTTGTCGGCACGAACGAAGCCGCACAGAAATTCGTTGGCACAAACACGCGCGTTGTCGATCTAAAAGGCAACACAGTACTGCCGGGATTTACCGATTCGCACCAACACCTTTCCGGCGTCGGCCAGCGCGAAATGACTCTCAACCTCGAAGGCACCACCAGCCTCGAAGATCTTCTGGCAAAGGTGAAAGCACGAGTGGACCAGGCGAAACCAGGAGATTGGGTCACTGGTCGCGGCTGGATCGAGACCCATTGGAAACCGCCCGTCTTCCCAACTCGCTGGGACCTCGACAAAGTGTCGCCTAACAATCCTGTGATTCTTGGCCGCGCCGATGGTCATGGTGCGGTCGCAAACAGCGCCGCACTAAAACTGGCTGGAGTCGACAAGACCACTCCGAATCCATTCGGCGGCGAGATCTCAAAAGACAAAGACAACGGCGAGCCAAACGGCATGTTGCTCGATAGCGCACAGGGATTGGTTCGCAGGCATGTTCCGCCAACGACACCAGCAGACGCTGAACGCGCGGTCGAGCTCGGAGTAAAAAGAAATATCGCCCTCGGCTGGACGCAGATCCAGGACGCGGGCGGCAGCTTTGCTGACGTCGACATCTTCAAAAAACTCTACGCCGCCGGAACGATCAAACTTCGCATCTACAAATCGGTCTATGGTCCAGGCTCAAACGCGACTCGTCTGATTAATGAAGGCCCAATCATCGGCGAATTTGGAAATCGTCTGACGGTCAGGTCGATCAAAGTTGTTTCGGATGGCGCGCTCGGTTCACGTGGAGCCGCGTTGCTCGGACCCTATTCCGACGCTCCCGACACTTCCGGATTCCTGACTGTGAAAGTCGAAGATTTGCGACCGATGCTCGTTGAGGCTTTGCGCAAAGGCATTCAAGTCGAGACACACGCGATTGGTGACAAGGCGAATCGTTTCATACTTGATGAGTATGAAACGGCGCTGAAGGCTGTGCCCGCGACAGAAAGAAAAGTTGCGGATCCACGCTGGCGCGTTGAGCACGCGCAGATCGTCAATCCGGCTGACATCCCGCGTTTTGCAAAACTCGGAATCATTCCGTCAATGCAGCCGTCGCATGCAATCGGCGATCTTTTCTTTGCACCGAGTCGACTCGGCGTCGGTCGTCTGGCCGGCGCGTATGCGTGGGAAAGTTTCATCAAGGCGGGCGTGGTCGTTCCAGGAGGATCGGACGCGCCGGTTGAACGCGGTGAACCGATGATCGAGTTTTACGCAGCCGTCGCGCGCAAGGATCAGAAAGGTTTTTCCGGCGAGGGATGGCATCCGGAAGAAGCCGTCACTCGTGAACAAGCGCTCAAGATGTTCACGATCTGGCCCGCGTATGCGGCGTTTGAAGAAAAGCTACGCGGTACGATCGAAGTTGGAAAACTCGCAGACCTCACAATCCTCTCAGCCGATATCATGACGATCGCCGCTCCGGAGATATTGAAAACGCGCTGCGTGATGACGGTGATCAACGGCGAAATCGTTTATGAGGCTTCATAGGTCGAACCAGTGAACTACAAAATCATCAGCAGCTTCATCATCGTCGTCCTATGGCTCAGTTGCACCTCACTGGCCCAAACACAAACTCAAACGGTGCTCTTACACGTTCGTGTAACCGATCCCAACGACAAAGCCGTGCTCGATGTACCGCAGGACAGGTTTCAGGTTACAGAGGACGGCGTTCCCCAAAAGATCACGCTGTTTATGAACAAGGAGATTCCGCTCAGCTACGGTTTGGTGATCGACGCCTCTGGCTCAATGCGTTCACAACTTAATCAGACAATGGACGCCGCCGGAAGGATTGTATTAAGCAATAGACCGACTGATGAAACCTTCGTGGTGCGATTTGTCAGCAGTGACAAGATCACTGTTGAGCAGGAACCAACCTCAAACAAAACGGCATTGTTCAGAGCTCTCGCGGACTTTTATGTCGAGGGCGGAGCTTCGGCCGTTGTGGATGCTGTTTATCTGAGTGCACAAAAGTTGACGGAACAGAAAGACGCGGATGAGTTACGGCGTCGTATTTTAATCCTTGTGACTGATGGTGAAGATCGAGCCAGCTTTTACAAACAAGACGAGTTGTTTCAACTACTAAGTGCGAACAACATTCAGGTCTTTACTATCGCCCTCACAAAGGATCTTCCGGCCGGTAGCCGCGACAAAGCTATAAAGCTGCTGAAGAGGTTGGGGCTTGATACAGGCGGGCGCACATATTTCCCAACTTCAAAAACAGATATCGAGCGGATTGCCGGTGAGATTATCAACGACATAAGAATGCAATACGTGATTGGATATGAGCCCTCGGGTGACAATTCGCGCAATCACTTTCACAAAGTTCAAGTGTCTATCAGTGAAAACCCAAATGAGGAAAAGCGTGCGGCAATCACACGCGTGGGTTATCAAAGTCCAAGAAAGTAAACTCTTATGCCTGATACATCCGCAGTGAAAAACCGCTACAAAGATCGTCGCGATTTTCTCTCTCTAGCCGGCAAGGGCCTTGGACTGGCCGCGCTCACTGTGCCAACTATCGGCGCGCTGTTGAGAGAAGTCGAAGCAGCGACGCGAAATGTTGCGCATCTGACGCCGGAACAAGTCGCGATGGATGAAGACTACTGGTCAATCATCCAGAATTCGTTCTCGGTCACGCGTGGCATTGTGAATCTCAATAACGGCGGTGTCTCGCCGAGTCCGCGCATCGTTACTGAAGCTCTCGTTCGTTACATCTGGCAGCAGGAAGATGCGACTGCCTACACGATGTGGCAATTGCTCGAGCCGCAGTCAGAAACTATTCGCACCGGTCTGGCTGAGATGTTTGGTTGCGATCGCGAAGAGATTGCAATCACGCGGAATGCTTCCGAGTCCCTCGAGATCCTTTTGATGGGAATGGATTTCAAACCGGGCGACGAGATACTCACCACGACGCAGGATTACCCGCGCATGTTGACCACGTTGCGACAGCGTGAGCGTCGCGAAGGTCTTGTACTGAAGATGGTGAAGATTCCGATTCCACCGAAGGATCTAAACGAGATCACGGCGGCTTTCGAAAAAGGAATCACCAGTCGAACGAAACTAATTCTGGTTTCGCATCAAGTGAACATCACGGGTCAGATCACTCCGGTGAAAGCGATCTGCGAACTGGCGCGTGCGAAGGGAATCGAGACGGTTGTTGATGGCGCACACTCGTATGCACAATTTGACTTCAAACAGAAAGATCTTGGCTGCGATTATTTTGGGACGAGTTTGCATAAGTGGCTTTACGCGCCGAAGGGCAGTGGATTGCTTTATGTGAAGCGCGACAAGATCGAAAAACTTTGGCCGTTGATGGCAGCCGAGTCGAAGCAAGCCAACGACATTCGCAAGTTTGAAGAGATCGGCACACACTCCGCTGCGCCACGGCTTGCGATCGGTGAGGCGCTGCTGTTTCACAACGGCCTTGGCGGCAAGCGTAAGGAAGCGCGATTGAGATATTTGTCGCGCTACTGGATGAATCGTCTGAAAGACATACCGAAAGTTAGTTTCAACACGTCGTTCGATCCAAATCAGTCGTGCGCGATCGCGAATGTAAATATCGCAGGGATCGATCCTACGGCGATTGGGAGTTACCTCTTCAACAAGCATCGGGTTTTCACGACCCCGATCGTCCACGAAGAATTCAAGGGCATTCGCATCACCCCAAACGTCTACACCACCCTCTGGGAGCTCGACCGGTTCTGCAACCTCATGGAGTCAATCGCCCGCAAAGGTCTGCCGACATAGGCCACGGATCTACACGGATTGGAAACAGATTTTTATCAGTCTTCATCCGTGTAATCTGTGGCTAATTCAAGGTGAAAAGCCCATGGAACACGGCCCATCGTGCAGGCGTAAAGCCTATAGTGCTAGAATGCTCTCGGTTGAGGGTTCTTATGGAAGTCTTACTTGCCGAAGAATTCGGGTTCTGTTTTGGCGTCGAACGTGCCGTGGAGATGGTGGAAGAGGCTGTCGAAGAAGGCGTGCGCCCGATTCGCTCTCTCGGCCCACTGATTCACAACGCGCAGGAAATGGAGCGACTCGGCGCCCGCGGCGTTTCGACAATCGATTCACCCGAAGAAGCTGACGCAGACACAATCGCGGTGATTCGCGCGCACGGTGTCACGCCGCAGGTGCAGCGCGAACTTGAAGGACGCGCTGCCAAAGTCATCGATGCCACGTGCCCGTTTGTAACTCGCGTGCAGCATCTCGCCGAACGAGCTGCGCGTCAGGGACGTGATGTTGTTGTTGCCGGCAATCCGGATCATCCGGAAATGATCGGCGTCGTCGGTTATGCGCCAAATAATACTTACGTCGTACGCGATGCAGGCGAAGTAGCCTCGCTTCCACCGCTCCGATCACCATTGGTGGTTTCGCAAACCACCATCAAGTTACAGACATTTTTGGAAGTTGCAGAAGCGGTGCGTGAAAAGGCTGACACCGAACCACAAGTCGTCAACACGATCTGTTCCGCCACTCGCGATCGACAGGACGCAGCGCGGGCGCTCGCGGGCCAGGTTGACGCGTTTTACGTGATCGGCGGTCGCCACTCATCAAACAGCGTCAAGTTGTTAGCAGTTTGCCAGGAACAGTGCGCCAGAAGTTTTCTGATTGAGACTCCAGCCGAGATCAATCCGGCTGATTTGAAAGGCTTGAAGAAAGTTGGCGTGACGGCTGGTGCTTCGACTCCAAACTGGTTAATCGATCAGGTCGTAGAACGACTCCATCAAATCTCATCCGCCTGATCCAACGCATTCACGATCTGACGGGCTTCTTCTGATCCATATTCGATAACTTGTCGTCGCAGGGCTGCGCGCGCAGTGTCCGAGTCAATCGGGTCGTTGAGTAATGTGGCGAGCACTGAAATCGGGCAGCGAGCGAGCGCTTCATTCGCCAGTTCACGAACGACGAGATCTTCGGAGCGTGCGAGTTCGCAGATCTCACTGGGCGGGAAGCGTGAAGTCAGTGCATCAGCGAGAGTGTCGATTCGTCGATAGTCTCTTTGCATTTGCGCGCGACGAACGAGTTGAGTGAAGACTTCTGCTGATTCGGTTTTTTCCAACAACACTGCTGCACAGGTATCAGCAATCGATTTGAGCTTGCCGTTTTTTTCCGGGTCGAGAGCGTCGGTCTTTTCTGCCACGCGGTCGTCGAGCGCGGCGAGGAACCGGCTGAGTTCAATGTCGGCGCGTGCATCGTATTGAAAGTTGCGCACAGAGGGAGTGCCGGTTGAAGCGGCTTGCAAGGCACGTTCGACCAATCCACGTGTAGCCGGTCGCAGCTCAGACCAAACCGTAGCAATCCGACCACCAAAATCGTCGATGATGAGCGGTGAAGGCATAAAACGGCGTACTATACGCCAAGAAGTAGAAAACGCGAAATAAAGGTCGAAAGAGTCCTATAGGATCTATTGATCAGCTTGTGAATTGTGGTCTTTGATCTCCGCGATCGTCGGAAAGGGTATCTTCACAATCTGGCCATTTGCGACCTCCATCTTTACGCTGGGAGTGGTAAGGGCCTGGGTGGTTTTCATGCTCCGAACTGTGCCTCGGACGCGCCGGCCGTCGGTCGTGATAATCTCCACATTGTCTTTGCCATAAAGCGGTTGCAGAGCCGCGAGTGCTTTGGTGATTTCCACGATCGATCCTCCCTGAGGCCGTATTAAACCAGGTTCAGATATTGCCCTTTATGGGGCAGGAAGTCTATCCGCGGCAGCTAATGCAACCGGAAAACATTATTTGGCGTATAGAAAGCTGTCCGTGTATTCTTGGCTAAACTCTAACGATAGGTGATCCTCCGATGTCGGATTCAGAAGTGTCAATGCCCATGGCCGCACCGGCAAACCAAACGGTTTGTTCGAACTGCCATTCCACAATGCCATCTGAACTCCGTTTCTGTCGCAATTGCGGTTTTCGTCTAACGTCCGAATTTGGAGGCTACACCGCAACCGACGTCTCGGGGCCCATTGTCCCTTCGGCGCCGCCAAAGAAAAAACGCCGCCTCAGTGGAATGTCGTGGATCTTCGTTGGGTTGCTGGTGTTTTTCGTCATTGCTGCCGGTTTCACTGCGTTGGTGGCTCCGTTGCGCAACAGCAAGATCGTCAACCGCACGCCCGTGAATAGGGCTGTCATCGGCGCTCGTTTCGATCAATCAGATGAAGGCGTGCTTTTAGAAAGCACGAATCTGCCGAACGGACCCGCAGACAAAGCTGGTTTGATTGGGGGCGATCTAATCCTCAGTTTCAACGGTCAGAAGATCGAAAATGAAGACCAGCTCCAGGATCTGATGACGAAGACGCAGCCCGGACAACCTGTCGATATCGAATACTTGCGAGACGGCGAAAAGAAAGTGGCCAAACTAACGCCCATCTCTCAGGACGACGAGCGAAAGTTAAACCGAGAATTTGAGAATCGTCGCGATGGACGCGCTCAATTCGGTTATGAGGATGGCGATGCCGAGCGAGTCCCCGTTCCCGGAATGAATATTCATGGCGTGAAACTGGGGACGATCCTGCGCAGTCGACCGGCTGATCTGGCGGGAATCAAAGAGGGCGACATTGTTATCGAATTTGATGGTGTGCCGATTCGTACCAGTGATGAGTTTCTGATGCGTGTGCGCCGCGCGCAGCCTTACAGCACGGTGAAGTTGGTAGTGATGCGTGCTCCGGATGATCCTAATGCGCCGCCGCCGAGTGATGAGGAAGCAGCTCCAAAGGAACCCAAACCGCCGGGTGAAGTCAAACCATTGCAGAAACTGGAAATTCCAGTGAAGCTTGGAAAACAGTAATCAATCTGTTGTTATCGGTGTAGATCTGTGGCCTAAAATGTACTCGCGTAAACGCGCCTCCATCTCCCGTTTCACATCGTCACGTTCCTCTTCGGTTTCGTCAGCTTCAAACGTCTCAAACAACGCGTATTGAGTTTGAGCCAGCAGGCGTAATTCCCACGCTTCGCGGTTGTTGTGCGAGGGACGCGAAAACCATAAGGCATCAAATCCGGCTTCCTTAACCGGCACTTTGTTGAGTAGTTCGCTCTCCTGGGACTGAAAATCCGCGAGCGTCGCCGGTTGCAGAAGCGCAGTGCGCAACTCCCATCCATGTTTGCGGTAGGTGGCGACCATTTCGAGAAAGAGATTGGCGGTTCTCATATCCACAGATTACACAGATTACACCATAAAATCTGTGTAATCTGTGGATACCCGGTTGACCGTCCTAATCCGTGCCCACTATCATCGCTTGCACTTTGGTTACCACTCTGATTTTGCTCGTGGTCTTGAGAACTGTTGCAAGCGGGGCGATACCAGTACTGAAAAACATGTCAACACAGCCAATGTCGTCCAACGCTAGTCGGGAATCCCACGACGCGAACGAGTCATCAACTCCTTTCTACGAAGCGCTTGCGAAGGCTCTCAAAAAGCGAAAGGCGAAACTCGAGAGTATTTGTCCTTCCTCT
>DASTVU010000434.1:0-3902 GCA_035758935.1 Pyrinomonadaceae bacterium
CTTTCAGGCATTGACTCCGCGGTCCAGCCAAACGCGCTGGTGTAAAACTCACGTGCCTTCGCAGTGTCGCGCGTGCCGAGTTCGTTCCAGCAAAACGAATTGGGCACATTGTAAATTCCTGAGCCTTTGTGATCGTTCGCCTGCCAGATTGCGAACACTGCGTCAGTCGGATCTTTGATCACAGCCATGCGCCCATGAGTCGCTACGTCAAACGGGCCATTGATTACCGTTGCGCCGGCGGCTTTTAGTTTTTCGCATGTCTCATCGGCGTTCGTTACAGAGATATAACTCAGCCAGTGTGGTGGAATTCCCTGGGCCACCATGTCGGGCATCAGTTTGTAAAGACCGCCGACGTCTTTGCCGTCGAGCTTGAGCATGGTGTAGACCATGTCCGGGCCCATCGGATTATCCTGGAATTCCCAGTCAAGGAGTTGGGAGTAAAAACTTTTGGCGGCATCGTTGTCGCTCGTTGCGAGTTCAACCCAACAGAACGTGCCGGGTTTGTATTCGGGAACCTCTTGCATTCGTGCTTCAGTCATCTTCGATCAATCCTCCTTATTAACCCGGATGTATTTAAAACGAAAAGCGCTGCCCCCAGCAAGCTGAAAGCAGCGCAATCCGTTTTCCTATAGGTAGCCGAAGCTATCTACAGGATGGCAACCAGAGCATGTACACACTCAAGTCGCCAATTTGTATCCCGATGACTAACTGGCGGTCAGCTAATCTCCGGTCAGCACTAGAATCGTTTACACAATCCTCACACTCTTGCGAGTGCGGTGCCGTTAGGTTTTTGTTGTGGTGGCTTTTCCTCCACCGCCGGTTACGCTCCGGCAACGAAGCTCAACTTTCGTTGAGCCGCTTTGCTCCCTTCGGCGGGTCCTTGCCTCCGGGTGCCATTCGTTTTTATTCGAATGGCTCGAGAAAGTCTCGCAACCTTCTCTAGCTGAGCCTTTCGGCTCCGATTAGGGCGTCAATAGAATCAACAGCCGCCTGTCTCTTCTCTCTCTCAGGCGTCACCGCCCGATTGCCGATCCCTTTCTCGGTCTCGAAGGCCGCAACCCTCGCGACAGGAGGTTTATACTCCTACACTGTTTTTAGATCAAATTTTTGTGTGTTTTATTTTTTGGTTTTCACGGCTGCAAGTATTTTCCTTTGCGCTTCCTTCATTTCTTCATCGCTTTTGTATTTCGTTCGTGGCCAGAAAAAACCTTTCAAACCATCTTTTCGCCGACGCGGCACCACGTGAACATGCAAATGAGGCACGCTTTGACTCACGCGATTATTCATCGCGACAAAAGTTCCTTCAGCATCCATTGCTGATTCAATTGCAAGAGCAAGTAGTTGCGCTGCTTCGAAATAAGGCCCAACAAGTTTTGTCGGAAGTTCTCCGAGTGTTTCCACATGTTGACGTGGTACAAGCAACGTATGTCCTGGAAACAAAGGACGATGATCGAGAAACGCCAAAGCGTTCTCGTCTTCGTAGACTATCGTTGCCGGCAGTTCACCAGACACAATTCGACAAAACAGACATTCGTCAGCCACAAAAGGATTTTAGCCACAAAAAGGCACAAAAAGCACAAGAACTGAGTACGGACAACTAATCCGTGCTCAATCCGTGTTTATCCGTGGCCATTTATTTCGTCGAAGCCAGGCCTGACAAAGTCCCGCGCTTCCGGAAAACTGTTTTCGAGGCGCCGCCGCAATCGATCGAGCTGCAAAATTAATGGCACGATCGATTTTTCGCGCTCAGGCAACGATAACTGCAGCATTCGCCAGGCCGCAATAGATCGGTCGATACCGATTAGAGCTACCTTTGCCGAGCCATCGGAATCCTTCGGAAGTTCGTCGTCAAATTCTTCCTTCAGTCCCGAGAGCGCTCGTATCGTCTTCACAGCGATTTGATACTGATACCACTGAACCACTTCGCGGGCTTCCTCCAGCGTTTGCGTGCTACTGATTTCGATTGTTTGATCAAACTCACGAAACCAGTCGCTGGCGGCATTCGCGTACTTCTTGCCCGCCTTTGTCAATGGATGATCATCGACGAGCTGTCGTCTGCGTTTATGATCGGCGTCTTCTTCTTCGGATCGTGCGGTTAGCCCGGTAAGATCGTCGCCTGCGTTCCTGGCCCATTCCGCGATCAGCTCGCGCGTATCAAGAAAGATCTTCCCGAGTTTCTTCCAGAACGCTTCATTACGAAGGTCATGGTTCTCGTACATGTCGTTGTCTTCCTGCTCGGTTGCATAGACCAGACAACGTGAGGTTAAAGGACACCGTTCACACCAACGATCACAATAGTTGTAGACGCCTGAGATTAGATCAGGATTATTGGCGAGTTCGGTGAGGGTACTTCTTCGCATTGATTTGTCTCCTTGATGAGGATTAAGGTTGGCTCATTCTAAGCTACTGCGTCACGAAATGACAGCCGGAATTAAAAAAGAATTCGACAAAGTTTTTCTTCATTTGGAGAAGTTTGGACTGTTGCTCCTGTCTGACTCAGCGCTTCCGAATGTGAGCCGGATCGTCGCAGGTGAAAAGATTTCCGGATCGTGGTGGTCCCACGAAGCTGGTCAGAAGATTTTTTTGGTTGGCGAGATGCTCGAGGATCACCCGGACGTGATGATCATGAAACTCGTCTCAAATAAAGTGACCTTTGTGCATCGCGAACTCTGGGGACATGTTTACGCGATCGGTGTCGCACGCGAAGACTGGCAACTGAGAAACCTTTCGCTGGGGGCAAAACGGCTGCTCCAAGCTCTCGATGATCAAGGACTGCTACAAACCAACAAACTTGGGAAGGAATTTGGACCAAAGCCCTCGGACACGGCGCGTGAGCTGGAATCTCGATTGCTGATTCACGCCAATCAGATACATACCGAGTCGGGAGCACACGCGAAAGTGATCGAAACATGGCCTGCGTGGGCAAAGCGCGTGGGATTTCGAGCGAAGGCGAAGAGTCCCGGAGCAGCCAGACGTTTTCTCGATCAACGACTTGCAGAAATGAATAAAGAGTTCGGCGGGAACGGTAAACTGCCGTGGCCGGCCGATGCTTAACTAAACAACAAATGATAAATCGATATTCAAATTGGCGCTCATTTGCGCTCGTACTGCTGTTCGGCTGGACCACGGCAGTATCGGCGCAACAGGCGCAGAAACCGCTCAACTACGGAATTGTTAGTCCAAACACGAAGACCGACCTGAAACTCGAACAGGCCATCGCGGGTATGAACTCGCCCGAGGAAGCAAAGCTCCTCAACCAGGCGGTAAATCTCGGCTGTGTCGTGCGTTCTCAAATCACTGCTTTTCGTGCACTCGGATCCTGGAGTGATGGCGCCGAATATTCAGTGTTACTTCGCGTCCGAGGCGATGAGGAATCGCTCCGCTACATCCTTTCGCGAATGGGACGCGATGCCGAGCAGAAGTACGTCATCTACTTTCATCCGCAACCGAAAGGCTCGGCGGATCTTTACGTACTCCGCCCGCGCACCGGCGCGAAGAATCTGGTGAGGCTTACGAACGAATTGGAACGTGCGGGAATTCCCTTCCGTACCTTAGTTCCCTCACGCGGGACGACTGCCATCTACGTCATCGATCTGGAGCGTGACCTGCGTGAAAAAATCCTGACCGCAGCCCGCAAGTTACGCGCACAGGTAAACAAAGAAACTGGAAACGCGCAGTTATTCGGCGATGACGTGCGCGAAAAGGCCAAAGAAAAGTTTGATCAGGAAATCAAAAACTACGAAACGAAGAATCCAAATCTGCCGCCGACATGCGACGTGTCCAGGCGGAAGGCAAAAGGTCATTAGTTATCTCTGTGCAACCTTTGTGTTCTCTGTGTCTCTGTGGTTAATGCAACTTGAAAATAGGTCACCACAGAGACACAGAGAACACAGAGGTTGCAC